>CAKPYT010000027.1 GCA_934203075.1 uncultured Clostridia bacterium
GTACGACGCGGCAGAAACGGAAGAAGAGGGACCCTCCGTCGACGTCGATTCTCTGTTGGGGGACGTGGCGGAAGAATAATTTCCGAAAGGGTACTTCTGCGGAAGGGGCAGTCGTTTTTCGAAAAAAAACGGCTTGCAAAAAAACAATTGATTTTCACTTCCGGGCGGTTTCCACAGAAAAAGAAAAAAGAGGCTCTGTATTTCGAGTCTCTTTTTGTTTTGCGAATTTCTTCTTTCTACGGGAGAGGCCGATGGAGGGAATTCTCTGCCCGTGCAAAACCCGTTTCCGGGGCGCGGAAAAGCACACCGAAAAACAAGAAAACAAAAGCGTAAACGAACTTTTGTTTTCCTGTCGGAAGAAAATAGAAGAAAAGTGATCGTTCGGTTGAGTTTCTGCTAGTTCTGATTTGCGTATTCTGCCAGAATCGCGTCGGAAATCGCCTGGCGAGTTTCCAGATTCAACGGGTGCGCAATGTCCTTGTATTCGCCTTCTTTGGTTTTGCGGCTGGGCATTGCAATGAACAGACTGTCCTTCCCTTCGATGATTTTAATATCGTGTACAACAAAGCAGTCGTCAATCGTGATCGATGCAATTGCTTTCAGTTTGCTGTCGTCTTTTTCTACCTGGCGGATACGCACGTCGGAAATTTTCACGGGAAATACCTCACTCTTTGCATGTTCTAATGGGAATCAGCGCCCCATACAATTGATATTATAAAGGTATTTTTTGCGTTTTTCAATACCTTTCTGAAAAAAATTGACACAAAAGGAGGGAGAACGGGGATTTTTTATGAAATCAGAAAAGCTTCCGGCGCAAATTCATTTTATCGGGATCGGCGGAGCGGGGATGGCGCCGCTTGCACAATACTGCCTGAAAACAGGGCGGATCGTAAGCGGCTATGACCAGACGCCTTCGCAAAACACAAAATTGCTGCAATCCCTCGGGGCGGAAATTCGTTTCGGGGGGGACGTTTCGGTTCCGCCGGGCGCTATGCTTGCGGTTTATACGCAGGCGATTCCCCGGGAGCATCCGGCCCTGGAAGAATGCCGCAGGCGCGGCATTCCCGTTCTGGAGCGTGCAGAACTGCTCGGAGAGGTTACCCGTCCGTTCGATACCTATGCGGTGGCGGGCATGCACGGAAAAACAACCGTTTCCTGCATGCTGGCGGAAATTCTGATGCGTGCCGGCAAAGAGCCTACCTGTTTTTTGGGGGCAGGCAGCGACAAAGTGCCGGCGTTTCGATTCGGCGGGGAAACGTGCGTGGCAGAAGCGTGCGAGTATCGACGCAGTTTTCTGCATCTCCATCCGCTGCACGAAGTGCTGCTCAACGCGGAGGAAGAGCATCTGGATTATTATCGGGATCTGACAGACGTGCAGCAGGCTTTTCGTTCGTTTGTGCGGAACCGAAAACCCGGCGGAGTGCTGGTCTACGGGCAGGGGGAAAATCTGGATTTTTGCGGACGGGAGCCGAACGGCATTTCGTTTGGCTTGCGCGAAGGGGATTATCATGCCGGCAATCTTTGTTTTCGGGAGGGATGCGCGCGGTTCGACGTGTTTGCATTCGGAAAGAAAGCGGCAGAAGTATCGATGCGTCTTACTGGAGAGCATAACGTAAAAAACGCCTTGGCGGCGTTTTGTGCTGCGCACGCAACGGGGGTGAACGCCGAACTCTGCGCGGAGGCTCTGTCCGCTTTTACCGGGGCGGAACGGCGGCAAACCAGGCTTTCTTGTGCGTTTACTTCGCTGTATTGCGACTATGCGCATCACCCGACGGAGATTTCCGCAACGCTTGCGGCGCTGCGCTTGCTGCCGCATCGCAGACTGATTGCCGTTTTTCAGCCGCATACGTATTCCCGTACGCAAAAACTGTTGAAAAAATTTTCGCACTGTTTCGACGCGGCGGACGAGGTCTGGCTGCTGCCGACGTTTGCCGCACGGGAGCAGCCGGAGTGCGGTGCGGATGAAAAGGTGCTGTTTTGCGCGCTGAAGCATAGCAACAAGGGGCTGTTTTCCGGTATGAAGGAGGCTTTTTCCGTCCTGCCGACGCGGGCAGGGGAGCAGGATTTGCTGGTTTTGCTCGGGGCGGGGGACGTGAACCTTTTGGCAGTGCGGCTTTCGAGGGACGTTCCCGAAGACGCACGAGGCTGAGACGGAAAATCCGGGCAGGAAAGCCGGGGAGAAGCAATAACAAAAAAAGAACTCCGCAGAGTTCTTTTTCTTTTCGGTTTTTCTTTTTCGGTTCGGAGGAGAGGGGAGGAGTCAAATCCTTCCTCCTGCCGCAAGGGGCTTTCGCGTCCTTGCTGTTTTTTCGTGAAACTTGTGCCGGATTGGTTTTTACGGATTCGTCAAAACCGCTCGCCTCTGGCACAAAGGGCGTATCGGTTGTTAAACGTCAATCACCAGCGTGTGAGACTGCAGGTAAACGGTATCCGTAGCGGCAATTTCGGTGGCGGCATCCTCAAACGGGATGTGTTTGCCGATGATGTTCTGTACGTTTACGGTTTTGTTTACCAACAGATTGATTGCGGCGGAAAGTTCGTTGGAGCCGTTGTTTGCGGCAAGCACGGTGAGGTTTTTCTTCAACACTTTTGCCAGGTCGCCCAATAAAACGCTGCCTAAGCATCCCATAATGCAGATGCGTCCGTTGTTTTCGCACAAATCCAGGGCGAGGTTCACGTCCGTAAAGGAGCGGCTGGGGTAAACGACCTTTTCGCACATTCTGCCCCCCGTGACGGAAAACACGAAAGAGGAAACGTCCGCCGAAGCATTGCAGGTGTAGGCGTAGCCGCCGTCCTGCATCTGACACAGCAGATCGGTATCGTTATCGATGATGACGGGAACCGCCTGATAGTAGGTGACCAATTGCGCCAGAATGTGGCTGAGTTTGCCGGCGCACAGCAAAGCGACGTGTTCGCCCGGCTGCACGTCGAGTTTTTCCAGCGTTGCAATGGACAGTGCAACGTATTCGGTAAACAGGGCGGTGTCTTTGGAAAGCGTTTCGGGCAATTTTTGCAGGAACGCTTCGTCCGCATTGATAAAGTCCCGCAAAAAGCCGTCGCTGTTGATGCCTTTCATTTTCAGAGCGGAGCACTTTGCCGGACGTCCCTGCTTGCATTCGATGCACTTTTCGCAAGGACGATAGGGGTTCAGCATGACGACGTCGCCTTTTTGAAAATAAGAACCTTCCTGTGTTTCCACTACGGTGCCGACGGCGTGTCTGCCAAGCACAAACGGCATACTGACGGGAATCTTCCCGTGGAAAATGCCGGCGTCCGTTGCGGAAAAGGCAACTTTATCGATGTGTACTTTCACTTCGCCGCTTTCCAGAGGCGCGCTTTCTCCCGATTCCAACACGAGTTGTTCGGCTTGTACTAATTTCCAGGTTTTCATAAACTCCCTATAAAACTCCCTTCGGTTGCGAGCTTCGTAACCGTATCTTATCATAGCGAGTTTTTTGTGTTCTGTCAACATCCCGCGGAAGATTCCGTACCGGTCGTCATTTTTTTGCGAAAAACGGCGTCAATCGTAAAAAACTGCTTGACGAAACCGTTTCCTGCGGGTATAATAACAAGGCTATACAGTGAATAATCTCATAGAGGTGAACGATATGAAAAAAGGAATCCATCCGGACTACCACGAAGTAACCGTTGTTTGCGCCTGCGGCGCAACCTTCCAGACCGGTTCCACCAAAAAAGGGGATACGATCAAAGTGGAAATCTGCAACCAATGCCACCCGTACTACACCGGCAAACAAAAGCTGGTAGATGCCGGCGGCCGCGTGGACAAGTTCAAAAAAAGATACGGAATTTAACCGTAATGCGAGTCGTAGGGGTACAGAGTTTGTCTGTACCTTTTTGCATATAAGGAAAGTTTTAACGATTTATGAAAACAAGCATCGGCGGTCAGGCAGTGCTGGAAGGCGTGATGATGCGCGGAACATCGTCCGTCGCCATTGCCGTGCGTGACGAAAGCGGACAAATTCGCTTGGATACCAAGCGACTGAAAAACAAAGCGAAAGGAGTGCGCAGAATCCCGTTCGTGCGGGGCGTCTTTAACTTCTTCGATTCTATGATTCTGGGCGTTTCCACCATCACCAAAGCGGCAGAGGTTCTGGGCGCGGACGAGGCGGAAAAACAGCCGTCGCAGGCGGCCATGAAGTTTATGATGGGGCTTTCCGTCTTTTTCGGCGTGGCCCTTTCCGTCTTGCTGTTTATTTTTCTGCCGAACGTTTTAACGGGATTGCTGCTTCGTCTTTTGCCGGACGGGATTCGCCCCATCTGGAAAAACCTGATGGAGGGGTGCCTCCGTTTGTTGATTTTTGTTTCGTACCTGTTGCTGATTTCTTTGTTCAAAGAAATTCACCGTACGTTTATGTACCACGGGGCGGAGCATAAAACCATCAATTGCTACGAAAGCGAACTGCCTCTCACGGTAGAGAACGTGCGGAAGTGCAGCACCTTTCACGATCGGTGCGGCACGTCGTTTTTGCTGTTTGTTATGGTGCTTTCCGTCTTGCTGTTTTCGCTTACCGGGTGGAACGACAACGTCTTGATCCGGCTGGCGATCCGGTTGGCGATGCTGCCGCTGGTTGCCGGTGTTTCGTACGAATTGTTAAAGTTTTTGGCATCGCACAAGGCGGGAATTTTTGCCCCTCTGCGTGCCATGGGCAAGTGGATGCAAAAAATCTCCGTCAAAGAGCCGACGGACGATATGATCGAAGTGGCAATCACTTCGTTTGAAGCGGTGCTGAAAATGGATGCGGATCCCACGATTCCGGAGCAGGATTTCCCCAAAGCGAAAACGACGGAAGAGTTAAGAGCGGAATGGGTGCCGAAACTGCTTGCGGCCGGGCAGGAGGAAGCCTCTTTCGACTGGCTGCTGTGCGAAGAACTGCAAAAAAAGCGCAGTGCCCTGTCGGGGGTAGTGGTCGGGTTCGGCCACCAACTGCGGTTACAACAAAAGCTGCAGCGGTTGTGCGACGGGGAGCCTCTGCAATACGTCATGGGGACGGCGAACTTTTTCGGGTACGAATTTGACGTTACGCCTGCCGTGCTGATTCCCCGCCCGGAAACGGAACTGCTGACGGAGCAGGCGATCCGGTTAACAAAATCGCATAACCGTGTGCTGGATTTGTGCTGCGGAAGCGGTTGTATCGGCATCACCGTGCAGTTGAAAACGCATGCGGAAGTCGTCTGCGCGGACGTGAGTGCCGACGCACTGGAAGTCTGCCGCAAAAATGCCGAAAAATTACGAGCGTCCGTAACGGCGGTGCAGAGCGATTTATGGCAAAACGTAGAAGGCACTTTCGACGTGATCGTATCCAATCCTCCGTATATTCCGTCCCGGGCGGTAGAGGAATTGGAAGCCGTGGTACAAAGAGAGCCGCGTCTTGCGTTGGACGGCGGTGCCGACGGGCTGGATTTTTATCGCGCCATTGCCGCCGGGGCGGCAGACCGTTTGAACGAGGGCGGGTGGCTGTTGCTGGAAGTAGGCATCGGCGAGGCTTCTGCGGTTTGCGAATTGCTGCAGTCCTCATTCGAGACGCAAGTGAAACAAGATTATAACGGCATCGATCGGATGATCCTTGCACAAAAAAGGGTAGAGTATGCAAAATAAATTGCAAAACATCAAAGAAAAATATCTGCAGCTGACGGAAGAAATTTCCAAGCCGGAAGTGATTGCAAACCAAAGCGAATGGCAGAAACTGGTGAAGGAACACAGTTCCCTGCAGCCGATCGTGGAAAAATTCGACGAATTCTGTAAGGCGGAAAAGGATCTGAAAGACGCTTCGGAGTTGGTTGCAACGGAGACGGATCGCGAAATGCAGGAGATGCTGCATGCGGAAATTGCGGAACTGAAAGAGAAAAAAGAAAAACTGAACGAAGAATTGAAAATCTTGCTGTTGCCGAAGGATCCGAACGACGATAAAAACGTCATCATTGAAATTCGTGCGGGGGCCGGCGGCGAAGAAGCAGGGCTGTTCGGGGCGGAAATTCAAAGGATGTACTACCACTACGCAGAGCGTCAGCGTTGGAAAATAGAAGAAATCGATATGAACGTGACGGAACTCGGCGGAGTGAAAGAGGTAACGTTCTCCGTAAAGGGAACGGGGGCCTACAGCAAACTGAAATACGAAAGCGGCGTGCATCGCGTGCAGCGTGTGCCGGAGACGGAGTCGCAAGGGCGTATTCATACGTCCACCATTACGGTGGCCGTCCTGCCGGAAGTGGAGGATGTGGAGATTCAGATTGACGAAAAGGATTTGAAAATCGATACCTATCGCAGCAGCGGTGCGGGCGGGCAGCACGTCAACAAAACGGAGAGCGCCATTCGCATCACGCACCTGCCTACCGGTATGGTCGTTGCCTGTCAGGATGAGCGCAGCCAGATTAAAAACCGCGAAAAAGCAATGCATACCCTGAAAAGCAAACTGTACGATTACTACCAGACCATGCAAGAAAAGGAATATGCGGCCGAGCGGCGCATGCAAATCGGCACCGGGGACAGAAGCGAACGGATTCGCACTTATAACTTCCCTCAGGGGCGCGTGACGGATCATCGCATCGGCTTGACGCTGTATTCGCTTACGAATTTTATGAACGGCGATCTGGACGAAATGATAGAAGCCTTGCAGTTGGCGGATCAAACCGCAAAATTGCAGGGAGAAAAGGAATAGGAGGGAAAAATGCTTCGGTTACTTTTGGTCTCTACGGAATTCCGCAATGTGGTAAATTATGTTTTGTTGGGAGTTGCAGTGGCGGCTTTCGTGTTTGTCGTGGTGAAAATGATTCTGCAAAAGAAGAAAAAGTAAAAAACGAAACGCGCGGGAACGGGAAACGGAAAACGTTTCCCGTTTTTTTGTTTTTGCCGGGGTTCGTGTCGTCCGGCAGCGTTGCCGTAAAAAAGAACACCGCCGGCAAGAGAAAAGAAAAAAACCGAAAAGGCAAAACTTTTCGGTTGGATATCGATGCCGGGGAAGCGGCACTGCAAAGGGGCGCTGCGGAGGTCAGGCGTTTTCTTCCACGCGTGCAAAAATGATGCGGCCCGCACTGGTTTGCAGGCTGGTGGTGACGGTAACTTCTTTCTCTTCGCCGACGTATTCTTTGCCGTTTTCCACCACGATCATGGTGCCGTCCGGCAGATAGCCGACGCCCTGCCCCGCTTCTTTGCCCGCCTTCAGTATGGAAATTTTCATTTTTTCGCCGGGGATCAATACGGGTTTGATGGCGTTGTTGAGGTCATTTAAGTTCAGCACTTTGATGTGCTTGACGTTCGCCACCTTGTTGAGGTTAAAATCCACCGTCAGAATGCGCGCTTTGCGGGTTTTTGCCAACTGCAAAAGGGCTTCGTCTTTCTTTTCGCTTGCCTGCGGAGTTTCGTCGATGCGCACTTTTACGGCAGCCGTTTCCTGCAATTGCCGCACGGCATCCAGGCCTTTTCTGCCCTTATTGCGTTTTAAAGGGTCTTCCGTGTCGGCGATGTGGCGCAGTTCCTCCAGCACAAAAGAGGGGACGACAAGGGTATCGGTAAGGAACCCCGTTTTAGCCACTTCCACAATGCGCCCGTCGATGAGGGAGGAAGCATCCAGAAGAATTTCGTTTTGTTGTTCCGAAACGTCCTTCACGTCCAGCACGTTTTTGAGGAATCTGGCACCGAGCAGGATGCCCAGAATGCCGAAAAGCAGATAGGTCGCCAGGTTGGTGAGCAGGCGGATGGTGGGGGATTCGAAAGTTTCGTAGATGTGACTGATGAGCCACGCTACAATCAGCCCCGCAATCAGCCCGATGGAGGCACAAATCACGTCCTTACTGCCGTACGTTTTGAGGCTGGCGGTGATTTGTGCGTTGAGCCGGTAGATTCCCGCACAAAGCAAAGGCCCCAGAAAAAAGCCGATGATCGCGCAAATCAACCCGCTGCCGAAGTAAAACAAAAGGTTCAGTTCCGTCGTGAAGGCGCCGAAAAAGGCCGCCGTCGGCGGAATGTTGTACCGCAGATAGTGAAAGAAGTACAGCCCCAGAACGAAACCGATCGGCGTAAAAATCAAACGAGTTAAAGTGTAGAATACTTTTGGAAATTGTTTCATAATGCTCCGGATACAAGAAGACGTCCCTTCGTTAGGGACTGTCACTTGGTATAGTATAACATAAGAGGAGGGTTTTTTCAATGAAAAGGAGATGAAAATTAAAGCGACGTTTGTCGTTTTCTGCGGGAGGTTCTTCGCTTCCGCAGGCATTTGCGGAAATCAAAAAAGCACGGCTGCCGTAGGG
>CAKPYT010000028.1 GCA_934203075.1 uncultured Clostridia bacterium
GCGCTTGTGGCAAAAAATCAACAACAGCGTGGACTTTGACGGCAAGGACGAAATGATGATTACGCTGGAAAAAGCCAAAAACCAGATTGACGCCATTCAGGCAGAGATCGACGCCATCAAGCAAGAAATCAAAGAAGAGCTGTATCCGTTCCAGTCCATCGGGCTTTCGAAAAAAGCAACGGTTTACAACCTGTTTGAACGGTACCTCGCCCTTTCGGAATACGACCGTGCACAGTTTGAACCTTCCGACGTGGAAGGCCTGATGAAGAGTAAAACTCAGGTCGACAACCTGCAGACCGCACTGATTATTACGGCCTGCTGCTGTGTTGCGGCCGCCATCGTGACCTTTGGCATCGTGCGAAGCGTGAAAAAACGCAGAGCCCTGAAAAAGGCGAACCAGATGCCGGAAAGCGACGAATAGCCTCGACCTTGCGGGAAGAGGCTCCCCTTTCTTGCCCCCTCGGCACCGGAAGGGCGCCAAGGGACGACCCCGACGCTTTTCTTTTGAAAAGCGCCGTCCGAAATGATTTTCACGAAAGAGAACCATCTTTCGTAAAAGAATATGTTATGGAGGATAACATCATGAGACACAACGCAAAACTCCGCGCGCTGTTGCTCGTTCTCGTGGTTGCGCTCGTTTGCTTTGCCGCCTGCGCCCCGACGGAACAACCGCAAACGGAACCAACAACCGTAACCGTCTCCTTTGACCTGGGGCACGACAACCTCTGCTACCCCTCGGTGGAAATTAAAAAAGGGACGACCGTTACAGAGCCGAAAACTCCTTCGAGAGACGGCTACGATTTTGCCGGCTGGCAGGTAGGCTCAACACCCTTCTCTTTTGCCACCGCAATTAACGAGGACACCACGCTTGTGGCGAAGTGGACGCAAAAAACCGAACCCGCTCCCACTACTGCCGACGTTACCCTCTGCTTTACGAAAGACGAAGCAACCGAAACGGTGACGTTGAACGACGTTGCCCTGGGTACTACCGTTGAATCCGTGCTGGGCCAAAGCAAATTCTATACCGACGCTCTGCAAGAAAGATACACGGTAGGTTCGGTGACGAAAGCCGGCGAAGCCGTAGAACTGACGAGCACCATCTCCGAAACCGTTACCCTGAACGTTACGTTAACTGCTCCGACGGACGTGAACGTGAAGGTATCCATCGTGAAGGACGGAGAGACCGAAGAAGCGACCTTCTCGGGGAAAGCAATCGGAACCACACTGCAAGCATTGCTTTCCGAAAACGCATTCTATAAAACCGCTACGGAAGCAAACTACTGGGTTTCCGAAGTGAAAAACGCCGCCGGTGAAGCCGTTTCTCTGACCGATGCAATCGCCAAAGACGCCTCCTTCACGGTTACGTTGAAGGCCCCCATCGCCAAAGTTTGGGTTTACGTGAACGGCACCCAAGTAACGGTGGAAAACATCCCCGGAAACACGATTGCAGCCCTTAAAACCGTTTTCCCGGAAGATTCGTTTACCAAAACCACGGTTGACGAAGAGGAAAAAACCATCGGTAAGGTTAAGGGCTACTATTCGGATGCAAAATTCACGACCGCTTACGAAGATGCCGACACGATTGCGAACTACGGCAGAATTTATGTGGATATTTCTTACACCACTTCTGCTTATTCGCTCGGCGCAAACGTCAATCTGAAATTGTTCAACGAAGAACCGGTACTGATCAACGTCAAGAAGGATCGTGTTTCCTCTTTGTCCGGTTTGTTCAGCAGCACCAAATATAACGCGAAACTGACCATGTCGGCAAACAAGATCCTGAGCGTGGAAACCGCTGCGGGCGACGTGACGAATGCCGATGCGGACAATGCTTTCTACGTAGTATTGAACGGCAACGTTCAATCCGGGCTGTCTGCGCAGTTCGACGGCGTCATCACCGTTTCGAAAACCGGCGTTACGTATACGAACCCGGTGATCGAACTGCAAAAGATCAACAAAACCTCTTTGGTGGAACAACTGAAAGCCGGCCTGGACGCTTACCTCTCCAGCAGCAGCTTCCAAAGCTCCATCAAAACGGCAAATACTACGCAGGCGCGTGTTCCGCTGATGTACGTGAAGTACCTGAACAAAAACTATTACACCGACGACATGGTACAAACCGGGTTCCGTGATCTTGTGCTGAACCGTATGGAAACCATTACGGATTTCGACAGCGAAAGCGGCACTTATACCCTGAACGATGACAAATGGTTGGAGTCCTCCGTAAAAACGCAAGGTTGGTACGGCTACATCGACTATTTGTACACCTGGTCCCTGACCTATAACCAATACAACGACTACCTGCTGAAGACGGGCAAAACCCTTGCGGATAACGAATATGCAAAGTACCTGCCCGCCGTGCAAGAGTATCTGGAAAGATGGGCCGTACTGCTGTGCAAAGAGAGCATCTCCACCAAAATTTCTTCTTTGGTACAAGTGTTCAGCTACTGGAAAAATATCGGCACGGAAGGATACCCTGCAAACGTAGACGAAGCCATTGCAAAAGCGAAAACTCTGATGGGTGAAATTAAGGCCGTCTACTCCACCGACGCAACCGCAAACGAAGCGATGGCCTGGTTGGAACAGAATCTCTATCGTCTGCGCTTTACCGACGCACAAAACATGGTTTCCCTGTTCCAGAAGAAAGCTCAAACCATCAGCTCCAACATTCGTACGCAAGCACCGTTTGGCTACTCTTATGCGAACGTGATGCTGGCCACCTATGCCAACCTTGATTTGTTGAAACAAAATCAGCCCGCTTCGGAACAACTGCCCGGCGTGCAAGCCATCGTCGCATGGATGGAGCAACAGTATTACGAACTGAAAGCAGACGGTACGCAGAAACCCTCTACCGGCTGCAACTGGGTCGGCTTCTCCGGCGCACCGCTCGGCAGATCTTTGTTGAGAGGCATTTCCGATAAATACTCTCTGGATTATGAAAAATCGCAACAGGCGTATTTCCCCTTCCAGGATGCTGGTATGACGCAGCAAGGCTTGTCCGCTATGGTGAACCTCGACCGTCTGTACGATTACTTCAACCACAAACTGAATACCGGCTCCAACGTGGACGCAAACTACGGCTTGCTGACCATGATGATGCACGGAATCGATCCGGAGCACTATACGAAAGCAGTGGAAACGGAAAACTTCGACAACGAATACAACATGATGGCTCTTTGGATTAATGCACGGAAAGACGCCAACGGCGACGTGCAGATCAAAGGGAACGTGAATGCGGCGGTTGCCATTGCTTACCTGGCTAAACTGAACGGAATCGAAGCACCGTCTCCGCTTGGCTGCGTGAAAGATACCAGCCTGCAAGTGATTCCGGTAACGGAAGCATAATCGCGCGAAAGAGCGTCTTTCAACCGAATTTTTCAACGTCAGGGAAAGGGTTTTTTACCCTTTCCCTTGACCCGTTTTTACGAAAGGTCGTTTGGTTGACAAAAAACGCAAAAAGCGTTATCCTCCACAAGTACAGAAAACAAAAAAAGTTAGACGCGTCCCCCTCTTTCGTCAAAAAGAGGAGGCAAAGGATACGACATGAAAAAGGACCTGATTGCCGTCTGCGTGGTTATATTTTTGCTGGTGCTCGTGTTTACGGGAACCAAAATACAATCGGTAGACGACTATTATCTGACCCATCTGGACGACATCACGCCGGACAGCGAAACGGTGTTTTTAACCATTCGGTGCGACACGATTCTGGACAATTGGGATCAGCTGGATGAAGCCCTCCGCTATGAAAAATACGTCCCGTCCGACGGGGTGATATTGGTGCGCACGGAATACGTTCTGCGCAAGGGCGACACGGTGTACGACATTCTGAGCCGTGCGGTCCGGCATAACAAAATTCAGATGGAATATCAAGGGGCAAACGAAACCGCTTATGGCAGCGTTTATATTCGCGGCATCAACTATTTATACGAATTCTCCTGTGGGGCCCTTTCCGGATGGATGTACCGCGTGAACGGAAACTTTCCGAATTACGGCTGCAGTAAATACGTTTTGAAAAACGGGGACGAAATCGAGTGGGTTTACACCTGCGACCTCGGCAGAGACGTGGGCTGCGATTGGGAGGTGGACGCATGAAAGCCTTTGAATCCTTCCACCCTGCCATCCTGTTCTTTTACTTTCTGGCAATGATTTTTTTGACGATGTTCACGCTGCACCCGGTGTTGCTGGGCGTCTCCCTTGTGTGCGCCGTTGCGTTCTGCGGATTGCTGATCGGCGGCAAGGAACTGCTGAAAAGCTTGCTTTCCTCTGCCGTGATGTTTGTACTGATTGCGCTGACCAACCCTATTTTTTCACACAACGGGGAAACGGTATTGTTCTTTTTGAACGACAATCCCGTTACGCTGGAGGCTATTTTCTACGGCGTGGCCGCCGCATCGATGGTGCTCGCCGTGTTCTACTGGTTTAAGTGCTACCACGCGGTGATGACCAGCGATAAATTTATTTATCTGTTCGGCAGAGTGATTCCCAAACTGTCGCTGTTACTTTCTATGGTGTTGGGATTTTTGCCGAAATTCAAACGGCGGTTTCAGGAAATCGATCGGGCGCAGAAAGCGCTCGGCATTTATGCCTCGAACGGATACGTCGATAAAATTCGCAGCAAAGCGCGGGTTCTGGGCATTCTGATTACCTGGAGCCTGGAAAACTCCGTAGAGACGGCCGACTCCATGCGGGCCAGAGGTTACGGCCTGAAAGGCCGCACGAGTTTTTCGCTTTTTCCCTGGACGAAGCGCGACACGGTGATGGCCATTTTGATTTTGGGGCTGACGGCATACGTCGGGATGTTCGTCGGGGCCTATTCGGCCTTCCACTACTACCCGACCCTTTCGAACATCGTTCTGAACAGCGGTGCCGTGCTGTTTTACGTGGCACTGTTCTTCCTGATGTTTTTATCTACTGCTATCGAAATAAAGGAGAATTTATCGTGGCGATACTTTCGATCAAAGATTTGACGTTTGCCTACCCGAACGCACAACATAATGCTTTGGAACATATCAGTTTTGACGTGGAGCCCGGCGAATTCGTTGTGCTGTGCGGAGAATCCGGCTGCGGCAAAAGCACCCTGTTGAAATTGATCAAAAAACAATTGCAGCCGAAAGGCCGGAAAAGCGGAGAGATTCTTTACCGCGGGGTGGACGTTTCTGCTTTGGACGAAAGAACTTCCGTGACCGACATCGGCTTTGTGATGCAAAACCCGGATAACCAAATCGTGACGGACAAAGTCTGGCACGAACTGGCGTTCGGGATGGAAAGCCTGGGGGAAGAAAACGGAGAAATCCGCAGGCGCGTTGCGGAAATCTGCGGGTTTTTCGGCATCGGCGAGTGGTACCACCG
>CAKPYT010000029.1 GCA_934203075.1 uncultured Clostridia bacterium
CTTCTCGCATTGCCTGCTTAATTTCTAGTTCCGTCAACTTGCCCCGATTTGCCAATTTGGAAAAGGCATGATTGATTTTTTCGGATAAACTGGAAAAAATTGCCATTATAAGTTCTCCACTAATTGCAAAATTACTTTTTTCTGCTCACTTTCCGGAAGATTCGCGCATGCAAGGCTGAGATCCCCCTTCTTTTGCGCCAAATGCAAAGCGGCTTCGTACCCCTCGAGCGTAGCGACGGACCGTTCCACAACGTCTCGCACGGCCTGACGCGTTACGCCGTATTGTGTGGCGATTTCCGCCAGAGAAGTATCGCAATCATAATACAGGCGCAGCATTTCCCTTTGTTTTTGCGTAAGCAGGTTGCCGTAAAGATCGTTCAACGTACTGATATATACCCCGACCGTCTCCTTCGTCATGGCTCCTCCGCAAAACAAAAGTGTAAAGCAATTTTACTTTACACTTAGTTTAACCGATTTTACGAATTCCGTCAATGATTTTTCTCTGATTTCTGCAGCGAAAAGGATTTTTTCCGTTGCCAAAATCCTGCAGAATACCCGTTTTATAAAATTCCTTTATAAAATTCCGTCTACAAAGTCCTGCGGATCGAACTCCATGAGATCGTTGACGCCTTCCCCTACGCCGACAAACCAAACGGGCACTTCCATTTCGGAACGGATTGCGAACACAACGCCGCCTTTTGCCGTTCCGTCCAGTTTTGTCAGCACAATCCCGTCCAGATGCACCGCTTCGTTAAACAGTTCTACCTGCTGCAAAGCGTTTTGCCCTGTCGTTGCGTCCAGCACGATCAGATTTAACCGGTTTGCTTCCGGCAGTTCCCGCTCCACCACACGGTTGATCTTTTTCAGTTCCTCCATCAGGTTCTTTTTGTTATGCAGCCGGCCGGCAGTATCGATAAGCAGCACGTCCGTATCCCGGCTTTTCATGGAGGCAACGGCATCGAACACCACTGCTGCGGGGTCTGCGCCTTCTGCATGTTTTACGATACGTACGTTCGCACGCTGTGCCCAAACCTCCAACTGATCGCCCGCTGCGGCACGAAACGTATCGGCTGCAGCAATCAGGACGCTTTTGCCCTCTGCCTTCAATTTGGAAGCAAGTTTTCCTATGGTGGTTGTTTTTCCGACGCCGTTCACCCCGACAACGGTAATGACCGTAGGATGACGATAGGTAAAACGATCGTCTCCCAGCAGATCCAGCAGAACTTCTTTCAGCAAGCGATAGGCTTCCTCCTGAGAGGTTGTGTGATTTTCTTTCATACGATCGCGCAATTCTTCTACAATTTCGTCCGTTGCCTGTGCTCCGACGTCGCTGGTCAGCAGCACGTCGAACAATTCGTCGAAGAAATCATCGTCGTAGACGCCTGTTTTAAACAATTGCTGTAATTTACTGCCGATTGCCTGCTTCGTTTTGCGCAGCCCCTCGGCGATCTTCGAAAAAATTCCCATATTTGTTTCTTCCTTCTCCTAATCCTCAATCGTTTTAATCGCGTCGGTCAATTGTACGGAAACGATTTTGGAAACGCCTTTCTCTTCCATCGTAACACCGTACAGCATATCCGCTTCCTCCATGGTCGGCTTTTTATGGGTGATGACAAGAAACTGCGTTTCTTTTGAAAATTTACGCAAATACTTTGCGACGCGCTCTGCATTGGCATCGTCCAAAGCCGCTTCGATTTCGTCCAGCACGCAGAACGGCATCGGACGCAACTTCAGAATAGCAAATAAAATCGCTGCCGCCGTTAAGGTCCGCTCGCCGCCGCTGAGCAAAGAGATGTTTTGTAGCTTCTTTCCCGGGGGCTGTGCCTCGATTTCGATGCCGTAATCCAGTTCTTCCTTTGCTTCGTCCCTTTCTACGGTGAGTCTGGCGTGACCGCCGGCAAACAATTCTTTGAAGATTTCGCCGAAGTTCACGTTGATTTTCTCAAAGCCCTCGTTAAACCGCGCAACCATCTCTTTGGTTAAATCGGCAATAACTTTGGAAAGATCCTCGTCCGCCTGTTTCAAATCGTCCATTTGTGCCTGACGCTCTTTATAACGCTCTTCCGTGGAGGCATAGTCCTCAATTGCATTCACGTTGACATACCCAAGGCGAGCAATTTGCGCACGGTATTTCGTGATTTCCTTCTTGGAATCTTCGATGTTATAGTTTTCGTCCTTAAAGCGCATTGCGGAAGAATAGGTCAGGTCGTAGTCCGTTTGAATCTTTTCCTGCAACGCTTCGATATCCGTATCGATTCGTTCCAGATTGTATTCCTCTTTCATACGGTTATCTTTCAGGCGCTGAATTTCCTGCGTGTAGAAATCCCGATCCCGATCCGCTTCGGAAAAGGCTTTTTGCAAGTCTTCTTTTCGCTGATCCACGTTGAGAATCTGCGCCTTGACTTCTTCCAGCTGTTTTACTTCGTCTCCCGTATTCTCCAGACGGCGATACTCGTTCTGGAATTGCGTAATAACGAAAAGGTTGTTCTCGATCCCCTTTCGATTGCCGGCAAGCGTTCGTTCCAACTGCTCCCGACGTGTTTCCAGTTGTCCTTTCTGACGTTCCTCCGCTTCAAGATTGGAAACGATGCCGGCAATTTTCAAGCGCAAAGAAGTAATTTCTTCCTGCAGCTTTTCCCGCCGTTCTTTCAGAGATTTGTATTCCCCCTGATTGAGCGATACGTCACTGTTGTTGCTGACCTTCAACTCTTCCAGACGCTTGATGTTTTTCTCATTATTTGCCGCTTCTTCCGCAATTTCGGAGATGCGTTGTTTTGCGGCGGCCGCTTCGTCGCGCAAGGCGGCGTAGCGCTCCCTCTCACTGCCGGTCAAGGCATTGGAACGGCGAATTTTTTCATCCGTCGTCGCCATTTCGATTTGCAGATTCTGTGTCCTGGCTCGATTTTGCTCCACGGCCTCCTGCAAACCGCGAAGTTCCCGTTCCGACTGTGCTTTGATCTGCTGCAACTCTGCCAATTGTGCCCGGGAGGACTGTACCTTCTTTTGCATTTCCGCAATTTCCCGATCGTGCGAGAGTAATCCGTTGCTCTCGCTCTTTCGGCTGCCGCCGGAAATGGATCCGCTCGGGAGGATCATATCTCCTTCCAAAGTAACGAGGCGGTACTGATAGCGATACTTGCGACTCAGCTGAACTGCCACGTCGATGTTTTCTACCACGACGGTACTTCCGAGCAAACTTAAAAACACGTTACGATAAGCATCGTCGAATGAAACCAGATCCGCAGCGACACCGAGGCATCCGGGTTCTTTCAGAATCTGACGATCCTCCAGGCGCTTCGGTTTGACGCTTGTGAGCGGCAAAAACGTGATTCGGCCGAATTTATTCTGCTTCAGATAGCGTATGATATATTTTGCGTCTTCTTCGTCCTTCGTTACGACGTTCTGAATGGCACTGCCAAGCGCCACCTCAATTGCGATTTCGTATTCCTTCGGCACATGCACGAGGTTTGCAACCACCCCTTGCACGCGTTGCCGCAAAGAGGCGTTGGCTGCAACGTCTTTCATCAACAATTTTACGCTGCCGGCAAACCCATCGTAGTTTTCTGCCACCTGCTGCAGCAATTTTAACTTCGCCTCGTCCACCGCAACGGACTCCGCAACGGCAGACAGTTTTTTAGCCGTCTCGTTCGCCTTTTCCGTGCAGATGCGAAGCGCCTCGTCCGCCTCTTTTGATGCCGCACGCAGTGCGTCTTGCTCTGCCTGCAGGCGCTGTACTTCTTTGGTCAGATCCGACTTATCGCCTTCGAATTTGCCGACCTTCTCCTGAATGCGCGTTTCTTCCGCCTCGATTTCACCGATGCGGCGTTCTAAAGTTTCCTTTTCCGTAGCGAGACTTGCTCTGCGGCTTTTTGCGATTGTCAGATCATCCAACAGTTTCAGGACTTCGCTTTGCGAGTCTTCGACCTTTCCCTGATTAAAGGAAATTTGTTCGATGAGTTCCAGATTCTTTTCGTTCAGCGCCGTCAATTGCTTTGCCAAAAAAGCGTGTTCCTGCTGTTTTTCCTGCTTTTCGCCTTCGAGACGATCCAATTCCCTCACGATGGAATCGATTTCTTCTTTCGCCGCTTGCAGTTCCGTCGTCAGCCGCTCGTTCTGTTCTTTCAGGTTTTTCATCCTTTCCAGAATCAGTCTGCCCTCACCGGACTGGCGCTCCAGACCTACGGTTAAATCCAATTCCTTGTTCTTTAATTCGTTCAGTTCCAGATCGACGTTGTTTTTATCCTGCAGAGCCTGTTCGTAACGCTGAAATGCTTCCACATATTTGGAATCGGCAAAAGTGTATTCTTCGTCGATCGCCTTCATCCGCTCACGGATGATATCTTTTTCCTTGCTGGCGTTATCGTAGTTGTAGATATAGGTGTTGACTTCATGATATTTTAATGCGTCGCGCAACTCCAGATATTTCTTTGCGTCCGCAGATTGCTTCTTGAGCGGAGCAAGCTGACGTTCCAATTCCTCCAGAATTCCATAACTCTGACGCATATTATCCCGCGTTCTTTCCAGCTTCCGCTCCGTTTCCACCTTCTTTGCGCGGAATTTAGAGATCCCGAGAGCTTCTTCGAAAATGGCGCGGCGATCTTCCGGTTTCGAATTCAGAATCGCATCGATTCTGCCCTGACCGACAATCGAATAACCTTCCCGCCCAAGGCCGGCCTCTCTTAGCAGTGCCGTGATATCCTTCAGTAAGGCCTTGTTCCGGTTCAGCAGGTATTCGCTTTCTCCCGTACGATACAACTTACGGGAAATAACAACTTCGTCGAATTCGATGGGGAAAATGCGATCCTTATTATCGAAATACATGGATGCTTCGCAATAACTCATGGATTTGCGATGTTCCGTGCCGTTAAAGATCAAATCCTGCATGCCTTTTCCGCGCAGCATCTTGGCGCTCTGCTCGCCAAGCACCCAGCGAATCGTATCCGCAACGTTGCTCTTGCCGCATCCATTCGGCCCCACGATTCCCGTGATGCCGTAATCGAAAGGCAATTCTATTTTATCCGCAAAGGATTTAAATCCGTATACTTCCAGTTTTTTCAGATTCATTGTTTTTTCTCTCTCGTCGTTAGTTTTAGGTATGCTTGTTTCGATGCTTCCAACTGAGCTTCCGCCTTACTGTGCCCGCTTCCTTCCCCATAAGGGACGTGGTCGATCTGCACTTCAAAGCGGAAGGTCGGGTCATGATCCGGCCCGCTGCGGGAGAGCAATCGATACTCCAGCACGGAACCCTTGTGACTCTGCACCAATTCGTATAAGGCAGTTTTATAGTCCGAAATTACGTCTGCGTGAATAGCGCCATCGATTTCTTGCGTCAGCTGCTTCAAAACGCACTTTACGGCCCGTGTCAGCCCTCCGTCCAAATAGATGGCCCCGATGACCGCTTCGAACAAATTGGCAAAAATCTTTCTTTTTGAAGGTTTTCCCGTGTTCTGTTCACTGTTGCCCAATCGCAGAAAACGATCCAGCCCGGTGCGTTCTATGATACCGGCAATCGACTCCGTCGAGACGGTTTTACTGCGGACTTTACTGAAAACCCCTTCGTCCCGATCCGGATAGGTGCCGTACATATACGTCGTTACGGCAAAACTTAAAATAGAATCGCCTAAAAACTCCAGCCGCTCGTTGCTTTCGCATCCGTGTTCGTTTGCATACGACGAATGCGTTAATGCCGTCAATAATAATGCCGCATCGTTAAAGCGGTAGCCGATGCACTGTTCCGCTTCGAATTTCTGCCTTCTATTCATGGGCTGTTTCCTGTGCGGTTTTTGCCGCGATGCCTTCGCGGATATGCTCTACCAGGCCATTGGTGTCCATATCCAGAACCTGTTCGATCGATCCGCAAATCGACTCCGCCTTGGAACTTCCGTGCGATTTAATCACCAATTTTTCGCACCCCAGGAAAGGCGCCCCGCCTTTTTTATTGTAATCCATCAATGTTTTGATGTTGTTAAAACTCTTTTTCAAAAACAATCCGCCGATTTTACCGCTGATACTGCCGTAAACCTCCTTTTTGATGGTCGAAAGCAGCATTAACCCTGCCCCCTCAATCGATTTCAGAGCGACGTTGCCGGCAAACCCGTCCGTCACCACAACGTCCACTTCTCCCATCAAAATATCGCGTGCCTCGATATTGCCGATAAAATTCAGTGACGGCATTGCCTTCAGCAGAGGGAACGTTTCGTGCACCAATTCGTTTCCCTTCTTATCTTCCGTGCCGTTCGAAAGCAGTCCGACACGCGGATTTTCGATATGGCAGATGCTTTTCATATACGCTTGCCCCATCAAAGCAAAATCGCAAAGCATGTTCGGCTTGCAATCCACATTGGCCCCGCAATCGATCAGCAAAACGTTTCCTCCTTTTTTGGTAGGCAGCAAAGGAGCCAGCGCCGGGCGGGAAATGCCGCGGATTCTGCCGATGCGCAGCGTAGCCCCTGTCAAAACGGCGCCGGTGCTTCCCGCGGAAACCAAGCCGATACATTCGTCATCCGTCTTGACGCGCTCCAGTGCAACGACCAGGGACGAGTCCTTCTTCTGGCGGATGGCAAGCGTCGGTGCCTCGTTATTTGTGATGACCTCTTTCGCGTCCACAATTTCCGTCCGGGACGAATCGTACTCCGCCCCCTGCAATTTTTCTGAAATAATATCCCGGTTCCCCACCAGCACCAGAAACAACTCCTTATGCTTTTGCAATGCCAGCAGGCAGCCTTTTAAGATTTCGTCCGGCGCATGGTCTCCGCCGAAAACGTCCACTACAACTTTTTTCATCTGATTCTCCCGAATATGCCGTTGGAAAACGGCAACCACATAGTTTTTATATTATACCAATTTACCGGCTCTTTTTCAAGCGAAAAAGGATGTGTTTCACAAAAATCAAGGATGTTTCACGCCGAATTCCGGATAGGGCTTTCAACGGCACGTCCGAAAACGAAAATCGTGGAATTTTTAAGATCCCGAAAGGCCTTTTCCGGTTTGTTTTCCTTCTGTTCCGCAGGAAAAGCCCCGGTACAAACCCCTTCCGCAAACAAGGCGTGCTTTCGCCGCGGCAGACACGAAAAAACGGCGGGTGCGAAAAATCGCACTCGCCGTTTTCTCTGTTTCACAGTGATTATTGTTTCTTTTGCTTCAGTTCTACGATTTGTTTTCCGTCGTAGTAACCGCAGTGTTTGCACACTCTGTGAGCCAATTTCGACTCGTGACATTGTGGGCATTGTTCCAATGCAGGCGCACTTACTTTCCAGTTCGCTGCGCGCGTATGTTTTCTTTGCTTGGATACTTTACTTTTTGGTACTGCCATTTCTATCGCACCTCCGATTAAAATTTCATTTCCCGCAATGCGGCAAAGGGATTGTTTTTGCCGGCTTCTTCTGCCTCGCAAGAACAGGCTGTCTCGTTGCGATTACAGAAGCATTTGGGGCAAAGCCCTTTGCAGTCCTCCCTGCACGTGACACTGCTCGGCAAATCTAACACGATTTCGTCGGCAACGGCCTGCTGCAGCGGGACTTCATTCTTCTCGTAACCGTAACTGTCGTCCTGCGGAGTTTTTGCAAATACGACGTGAAACGGAAGTGAAAAACTCTTTTTCGTTTTCGTGCCGCATCTGTCACAAAGACAAGTTATCGCAAAAGTCACCGTCGCATCCACTACGATATCCTTGCCTTCGGCACGGTACGTTCCCGTCACGACACACGCTTCGCAAAACTGCCCGTCGGCATACGGCAAAATGTCGTTTTCCAACGGAATGCTTTGTTCAAACGGATAAGTCGTCCCTTCGTTATGCAACGCTTTTACTACGTCTATCATATTTCTCCGTAATAACGCAACTATTGTACAAAAAACTTGCACAAATGTCAAATACTTTTCTTAAAGTTGTGCAACCCTCTTCGTCTCGCGTGCGATGACCAATTCTTCGTTTGTGGGGATGACCAACACCCGTACGCGAGAAGACTCTTTGGAAATATCCGCAATCTGACCGCGCGGACAATTGCGGTTTTTCTCTTCATCCAACTCGACGCCGAGATAACTTAAATTTCCGGCGACCTGCGAACGAACGTAAGGTGTGTTTTCTCCGACACCGGCAGTAAACACGATGCAATCCAATCCGTTCATAACCGCAGTGTAACTGCCGACGTACTGCTTGACGCGATACGCAAAGCAATCCACCGCCAGTTTGTTGCGCGGGTTGTCAAACGCATTGCCTTCCGTCAAATCGCGGAAGTCGCTGCTGACGCCGGAAAGACCGAGCATGCCGGATTGTTTGTTCAGATAGTTCAGCACTTCGCTGATGGACATGTTCTTTTTCTGCATCAGGAACTCTACAACGGCCGGATCCAAAGAGCCGGAGCGGGTTCCCATAGGCAAACCGTCCAACGGAGTGAAGCCCATGGAGGTATCTACGCTTTTGCCGCCGTCCACTGCGGTGATGGATGACCCGTTGCCCAAATGGCAGGTAACGATTTTCAATTCTTCGACCGGTTTGCCGAGGTAGCGAGCCGCTTCCTGAGAAACGAACATATGGCTGGTGCCGTGGAAACCGTATTTGCGGATACGCAGTTTTTTATAATCATCGTACGGAATGCCGTAGAGATATGCGTGATCCGGCATGGTGGAATGGAAGGCAGTATCGAACACCGCAACCATCGGTGTATTCGGCATTACGTTTTGGCATGCACGAATTCCCATCAGGTTCGCCGGATTATGCAAAGGAGCAAGTTCACTGTTCTTTGCACAGATATCCAGAACGTTTTCGTCGATCAGCACACTGGAACTGAAGTCCTCCGCACTGTGTACCACTCTGTGCCCTACGGCTGCGATTTCATCCATGGATTTCAATACCCCGCACGTCGGAGAAATCAGAGCGTCCAACACCATCTGGATGGCTACGGTATGGTTCGGCATGTCCTGCTCGAACACGTAAGATTTTCCGTTTACTTTATGCGTCAGCACGGATCCGTTGATTGCGATACGTTCGCACAGCCCCTTGGCGATGACGCTTTCGTTCTCCATGTCGATTAACTGATATTTTAAAGAAGAACTTCCTGCATTGATGACTAAAATTTTCATTATTTCTTTCTCCTACGTTAGTTTTGGCCTGCCTGCATAGCGGTAATGGCGACCACGCCGACGACATCATCCACCTTGCAACCGCGGGACAAATCGTTCACCGGTTTTGCCATACCCTGGCAAATCGGGCCGTATGCGTTCGATCCGGCCAGACGCTGTACCAGCTTATAGCCGATGTTGCCTGCGTTCAGATCCGGGAAGACGAGCACGTTTGCATGCCCTGCCACTTTGCTGCCGGGAGCCTTCAGGCTGCCTACTTCTTCCACGAGAGCCGCATCCAATTGCAGTTCGCCGTCCACCGCCAGTTCCGGAGCACGTTCCTTCACGAGAGCCGTTGCTTTTTGCACTTTTTCTACCAATTCGTGCTTTGCACTGCCTTTGGTCGAGAAAGAAAGCATTGCGACTTTCGGTTCCTGCTGCAAGAACGTTCTTGCACTCTTCGCCGAAGCGATAGCAATATCTGCCAGTTGTTCCTCGGTCGGGTTGGGATTTACCGCACAGTCTGCAAAGATCATAAGCCCGTTATCTCCGTAGGATTTATCTTTGTTTTCCATCAAGAAATAGCCGGAGACCGTAGAAATGCCGGGTGCGGTTTTAATGATTTGCAATGCGGGGCGCAGCATATCGCCGGTGGAGTGAATGGCTCCGCCTACCATACCGTCCGCATCGCCGGCTTTTACCATTAAAACGCCATAGTACATAACGTCCTGCGAAAGACGCAGAGCCTCTTCCGGCGTCATGCCCTTTGCTTTGCGCAATTCGTACAGCATATTCGCATACGCCTGCAATTTGGAAGACGTCTTCGGATTGACGATTTCAATCCCCTTAAGGCACACTTCCGGACATTTTTCACGGATGACCTTCTCGTCTCCCAACAAAATGACTTTTGCGAACCCTTCTTTCGTGACGATTTCCGCCGCGCGAATAATACGCGGTTCTTCCCCTTCGGGTAGTACAATCGTTTTGTTCAGCGCTTTTGCTTTTTGCTTAAACACTTCAATTAAACCAGACATTGTTTTTCTCCTGCTCTTGAAAGATTTGATTTTTTGTTGCGTTTCGCTTATAATAACTGAAATCCTTTGTATTATACCGCAAAAAAAACGATATGTAAAAGGAAAATCTGTTTTTGAGGTAAAAAATCTTGAAAATATGCGGCATTGTCTGTGAATTCAACCCGCTGCACAACGGGCATTTGCGCCTTCTCCGTTTTGCAAAAGAACAGAGCGGCTGCGACGCCGTGTTATGTGTGATGAGCGGAAATTTTTCACAGCGCGGGGAACCGTGTTTGCTGGAAAAAACCATACGGGCAAAACACGCCGTACTCGCCGGTGCGGATGCGGTTCTGGAACTTCCGTTTGTTTTTGCCACGGCCAGCGCGGAAGATTTTGCCCTGGGCGCCATCCGGATTCTGCAAGCCGTCGGAGCGGATACCCTATGCTTCGGTTCGGAGTGCGGGGACACGCCTGCGCTGCGGAAGGCGGCGGATTTCCTCTCTTCCAAGAATTTCGAACCGCACCTGCAAAACGGAAACTCCTACGCAAAGGCAGCCGATTTATGCCTGCGGGAAGAAGGAATCACCCTTCTGGGAGAACCGAACAATCTGTTAGCCGTAACCTATCTCCTCGCCTGCCAAAAGCAAAACTATTCGCCACGCCTTTTGACCTTGCGGAGAGATCGTTCGGAAAACGCAACGATTTGCACGTCCCGCACGATTCGGGAGGCGGTAGATTCCGATCAAAAATCAACCGTGAAAGCCTGCGTCCCTGCCTTTGTTTACGACGATCTGCCCGCAAAAACAAGCCTTACGGCTTACCGACAATTTGCGTTTTCCAGCCTTGCGACGCAAAGCGCCGCGGATTTGCGCGAAATCTACGGGGTGTGCGAAGGGTTGGAGCACCGCATACTGCAGGCAGCAAGAACCTCTTCCGACTTTGAGGATTTGCTCTTGCAATGTAAAACGAAACGCTATACCCTACTGAAATTGCAGCGTATTTTACTGCATACCGCCGTCGGCCTGACCAAGGCGCAGGCGGAAAGAGCAAAGCTGGAACCAGTTTACTTTGTTCCCCTGGCGCTGAACGAAGCAAAGGCGGATGAAATGCTCGGCCTTCTGGCACGGCGCGGCACTTTTTTGAAGCAGGCAGAAGGGGTTGCAAAATCCTTCGATCAAACGGCAGACCGGCTTTATCGGTCCCTGACCGGCGAAAAAATTGCAAAAAACGCGCCCTCTACCCCTTTCTTGCGGGTGAAAGCGTAGCGTGACGACAACAAAAACCAAATCAAAAGACGCAAAAGGATACTAAACAGGCGTGCAGAATATTGCACGCCTGTTCTCTTTAATTTAGTCCTGCAGGAGGCTTTTTAATTGCGGAATGAGAGGTAGCGTCTGCTCGTACCCCGCCTGATAGGCCGGTTTGACGGACTTCAGATCATACTGACTGATACTCCCCATCTCCGGGCTCAGCAATAAATCCGGAGCACAGATTTCCAGATCGCGACGTGAATTTGCGCAATCCATAATATCGATCATCCGAAGCAGCGTTTGCACGGTCTTGCCTGCCGGCTCTTTCCGCAGCGGGCCAAGAGCGTCTACCGCAAACACAACGTCCGCACCGAGTTCTCTGCATTGCTGCACGGGCACGCGGCACAACACGCCGCCGTCGATCAGTTTGCGCCCGTTGATTTCCATCGGCTCGAATACGAACGGAATCGACATGCTGGCTCGGATATTATCCAATAAGCGACCGTCCTTTAAGGTCTGAACAGACCCGTCCTCCACATCCACCGCAACGCATGCGAAAGGAATTTTGGTATCCGCTGCGTTTTCCGTTTTGATGCATTGCTCCATATAGCGAATGGAACGATCCCCGCGCAGCATTCCCGTTTTATTCAAAAAGAACAAGTTGACGTCCGCAAGGTTCAGCAAACTGAACCGGAACAACAATCGCTTCATTTCCTCCACATCCACGCCGCTCGCGAATGCTCCCCCGATAACGGCCCCCATGGACGATCCGGTAATGCAGCTGATCGGAATATCGTTCTCCACCAATGCGGTCAGAACACCGAGATGGCAAGCGCCTCTTCCTCCTCCGGAACCAAGTGCCAACCCAAGCCTTTTGCTCATATCCTGTTCCCCCTTTTCATAGCATATAACATGACCTTTGTCAAAAAACATCGAAATGCGATACTCTCTATCGGCATTATAACAGTTATTTTTGTTTTTGTCCTGTTTCCGGCAAAATATGCGGCATCTTTTCTGCAAGGTTTGCAATTATGGGTGATAAACGTCGTGCCGACGCTGTTTCCCTTTTTTGTGCTGTCCGCCCTGCTGATTCGCCTCGGGTGGGTTACGAAATGCGAACGAACCCTCCGCCCGGCACTGCGGTTTTTGTTCCGCGCCCCTCCCTGCGGGGGATATGTTTTTCTTCTTTCCGTGCTTTCGGGCTATCCCGTTGGGGCAAAACTGATTCAGACGCTGCATCGGGACGGAAAACTTTCCCGCACACAATGCCTGAAACTAACAACCTTTTGTTCGACTTCCGGACCGCTGTTTCTGCTCGGAACCGTAGGGGCCGGCTTTTTTCGCTCTTCGCTTTGCGGGTGGCTTTTATTCGGTTCACACCTGGCGGCGGCACTCCTGAACGGACTGCTTTACCGAAACCGTTTTCTTGACGATGCCCCGACTGTTCTGAATGACAACCGACGCGAAACCCTGAACGATATTTTGTTTTCCTCCGTAGTAAGTATTCTTTGCGTCGGCGCCTGCATTGCGCTCTTCTATCTTTTGGCGGATGTTTTACTTTCCCGGATGCCGTTTTCGCAGCCGGTACTTTCCGTCCTGCACGGTCTTTTGGAAGTCACGCGCGGATGCAGCGAAATCTCTGCAGTGTTTCCCGTACGGACGGCGTTGATTCTTTCGTCCTTTACGATCTCCTTCGGCGGAGGATGCATTTTGTTGCAAAGTTTTGCTTATCTTGCGGATTGCGGTATAAAATTTACACAATTGCTAGAGATCAAGCTGACGCACGCACTGCTTTCGGCCGGCTGCACATCCCTTCTGTTATTGCTTGTGCCCGCTTTCTGAGGGGACGATTTCCGTTTGTGCACGCAAACTGCTTTTTACAAACAACCGAACGAATTGCAATTACAACCGAACAAAGGCAGAGGAATCTATTACCTTCTTTCTCCCTTTTCGTTCTTTTCTCTTGTTCCCGGTTCAAAACGACAAAAAGATCCCGAAGGGAGAACCTTCGGGATCTTAATTTCACTGAAACTCGATCCGCACTCGGTTTTGCGACAAAGAAAAAAGAAGAGCTTCGCCGGGGCGGCTTTACGTCCCGATTTGTTTTTGTTGCTCCATTGCCGCAAACACAGCGTCCGGAACGTAGGCAGAATAATCCGCGCCCTGCTTCCACAGTTCTTTCACGGCGGAAGAAGAAACGTGGCGGAACGCCCCGTCTGCCACAACGTACAGGGTCTGAACCCCTGCCAACTCCTCATTGAACTTTGCCATTGCTGCTTCGTACTCCAGATCCGTTGCGTTGCGCAGCCCCTTCACTACTAACGAACACCCGACCGCCTTGCAGGCATCGACCAATAATCCGTCGAACCCGAACACGCTGACGTTAGGCAAATCCGCAACGCTGCGCTTTACCAGTTCCGTACGGCAACTTAATGAAAACAGATAGTGCTTTTGCTCGTTGTTGAGAACCGCTACTACAACCTCGTCGAACAAAGTGCTTAATTTTTTTACGACGGCCAAATGCCCTTTCGTGAAAGGATCGAAAGATCCGCTGAATAGTACCTTCATTTGATTTGCTCCAAAAAATCCAACGTGACAGTGCCGATTTTTCGACTGTCCCGACAATGCCAGGGAACTTCGTACGACGGAGGCTGCGCCGTCAGCCGTTCGCAGACTACCGTTCCACCTGCCGCTAATCGGTCGTTTTCTGCAACGGCACGCAAGGCAGAAAGATACAAACCGGCTTCGTACGGCGGGTCAAGGTAAATCAGGTCGAACGAACCTTGCAAATGCTTGCAGGCAAGAATTGCATCCTCCTGCAAAACAAGGCATTCCGCACGGACAGAAGCCAGATTGTTCCGCAACAGGCGTACGTGCTCTTTTTGCTTTTCCACAAACACGACTTCCCGTGCACCACGGCTGTAAGCCTCGATGCCGATGGCTCCACTGCCCGCAAATAAGTCCAGAAAACGACACTCCGGCACACGAAACTGCAGAATATTAAACAGAGTTTCCCTGACCCGGTCCAACGTAGGGCGTACGGCAGAATCCGCGGGCGATTGCAGTTTTTTGCCGCGATACTTTCCTCCGATGATTCTCCTCGGATCACCCTCTCCGGCGTGACAATGACATCCATGCGAACGTCCGTCGGATCGCACGAAATCTGCGGCACGATTTGTTCCTCAAAGGCCAATGCGACCTTCGTTGCCTTACACCCTTCCAAAAAACGATCGAAATAACCTTTGCCGTAGCCGATTCTGTTTTTTTGCTCGTCAAACGCACAGCCCGGAAGGATCACTAAATCGATTTTGCTGCGCGGCACTTCGTCCGTCGAAGTCGGTTCCGGTATACCGTAGATATTCTTGCCGAAATCTTCGCAAGCACGCAAACGAGAGGCAACCATATCGCAATCGCTTACCACAATCGGCACGCACACTTCTTTTCCGAGCGACAGAGCGTAAGAAATCAGCAAACCGGTATCGACTTCGCTTCGGTAAGACACATAAATCAAGACGGTTCCGGCCGCATCGAACTCCGGCAGATCCGTAACGCGGTTGAAGATCTTTTTCGAATCTTCGGCCCGCTCCTTTTCGTTTTTTTTGCCGCGCCGCTCTAACGCAAAACGGCGTATTTCTGCTTTTGACATAGATAAATTATCTCGTCTCCCTTAAACTGCAAAGCAGTTCATAGATTATTATACATAAAGACGGATTTTTGTCATCAAGATGAAGGGTGCTTTTCTGATTATTCCCTAAAATCGCTATTTTTTGCCCGACTTTTGCCCTTGCGCACGTCAAATCTACTGCGGTGCAATCCATACAGACGTTGCCCACAATCGGGTACGTACCCTCCCCCAAAGGCAATGCCGCTGCGTTGGAAAGAACCCTGGGGAGTCCGTCCGCATAACCGACGTCCAGCAAACCTATGGTCATATCGTTTGGCGCAACGAACGTGTTTCCGTAGCCGATCGTTTCGCCGCGGCGCACCTTTTTGACGAGAATCACGGTTGCTTCCGCCGTTTTTGCGGGAAGAATCTCCCGTCGCAGCGGATCCTCTTCTGTCGGCAGATAGCCGTAGAGCGCCAACCCGGCGCGCACCATATCGAACGCATACTCTTTGCCGAGCAAAATTCCGGACGTAGCGGAAAGATGTGCGATTGCCTGCGGATACCTCTGTTTGACGATTCCGACAAAAGCGGAAAATCGCTCCCGCTGGAGGGCTGTGAATGCGGCGTTTTCCGTACAGCATAAGTGCGAATAGACCCCGTCGATCCGGATCCCGCACGCGTATGCCGCGTTGCAAAGTGCCGTCAATTCCTCTCGTGTTTTTACACCGAAGCGATTCATGCCGGTATCCGCCTGTACGTGCACTGCAGCCGTTACGCCGATTTTTTTTGCGGCCCGGGCAACCAGGGCAACCTCCTCCGCACAGGACACGCTGAGCGTCAAGCCACAGCGCAATGCCTGCGCCGTATGCTCCCGACAACTGCCCAGCACTAAAACGGGTTCCGAGCAGACGCTGCGCAAACGCACCCCCTCCCTGACGCGTGCAACGGCAAACCAATCCGCGACGCCTTTTAACGCAAGAGCCGTTTGCCTCCACCCGTGCCCGTAGGCGTTTGCTTTCAGCACTGCACAGAAACTCGTTTGTGCGGGGAGATGCCTGCGGATTGCTTCTGCGTTTTTTCTTATCTGACGGTAATTTACGGTTACTTTCATTTTCCCCTCCGTAATCGTTACGATATGTTACGGAGGCTCGTCCCGTTTTAGAACGGCCCAGAGGCTCGTTCTGCCTTGTTTCTGCAGGAAACAGCGATGAAATTATATATTATGTTTGTCATAATATTTGAAATAAATTAAAAAAATCGAAATTTCGGAGCGAAAAATCGACTTTCTGCCTGAATGATTGCCGGTGTTTTCAAAGCCCTCTTTCCGACCGAAAGGACGCACCTTGTACATGTTGCCTTACTCTTATGTTGTGCCCCGACCGACCTTTTCGGCACAATTTTCCCTTCTGCCGTCGCGGCAAAACGCTTCCAAAGCCGTTAAAAAAAACGGAAAAGACCTTTTCCGTTTTGCAATTTTCCCTTTTCCTCTGCCGCGCGGGGACGTCAGAATTTATCGAAGCACATGGTTTCCTTTTTACGAAGAATCTTTCGGAAGGCAGGATTTTCCGCAGCCCCGAATATGATGCGGACAAATTCCCCTGCGGTGATCACACAGTCCGGGGCTTGCTGCACCCGCTGCAATTTTCCCAAACGATTCTTCACCTGCAACAGATACGTCCCACTGTTTTCGGGCAGGAAACTCTCCAGAAGGCGGAAACAAACGGTTCCGTCACCGTCGTAGACGATATTTTCCAACAGCGGCTGCGGGCACACGACTCTTGCCATGTTCCCCTCCTTCTCGCCGTGCTGCAGTTCGACTTTCAAGCCCTTCAAGCCTTGCATGCCGTTCAAGTCCTGCGGATCGGCACAGAATTCCTGCACGCCTTCGTCGTTTACGACCAGATAGCCGCAAGTCTCCCCGTTTTTCTGCAGCAGAAATACTTTGCAGCAATCTGCCGACCATTCCTCGTACTGAGAGGAAAACACAGCTTCGGAGCGAAGCACTACCCCTTGTTTGCCTGCGGTAAACGTATCGTAAACCCGTTTGATTGCCGGCAAATCCCGGACAGAGGCCAAACGCGCCGTAACGCCGGCATTCCCCATGCCGTTTACCACAAAAGAATCGACATAGGCATACGTTTCGAAGCCATACTTACGATAGTACTCATGCCGGAACGGGGAAAGGATGGTGAAACACCGGCCGGCGGATGCAATGCGTAAAAAAGCATCGCCCATGACCCCTTCCAATAGTTTTTTCCCTCGCAATTCCGGCAAGGTTGCCGCTGCCACAATAAACGGGCACCGAAAACGTGCGCCGCGCAAAGCTACCGTCTTTTCTACCAGATAGAGCGCAGAGACAATTTTTCCGTTCAGCTTCCGGCACACGACGTTGTTCTCCGTTGCTTTATTTGCAAAAAAATAGTCTACGTATTCTTTTCGATCCGGGAAAGACAATTCATATAACGTTCGTAATTGTTGTAATTCTATTGACTCCATCATTTTAAAAGATACTTTTTCACAAACCGTACCGGATGGTAAGAAAGTTTTGCCTGCCGCAGCCCTTCCAACCCCATATCTTCCTGACGATTGATATACTCGCAGGACTGGAAGTGTTTTTCCGCAAACATCTGGTTGATTGCCGCATAACTGCCGCGATAATTCGTATCCGCTTTTTCAAACAACACGACGCCGATTCCGTTGCGGTTGATAAATCCGACGGAAAAAGCCACGATTTTGTCCTGCACGTAGAGGCATTCACAGTTCAGACGTAGCGCCTGAAAGTCCTCCAGGGCGGCACGAATGGCCGTCAGTTCCTCCGCATACGAAATGCGATGTGACTCAAACGCCCAAAGTTTCACAAAATCCAGAACCTCCGCAAATTTTTGCGGAGTATACGTTTCCAGCCGATAGTCATACTCGTTTCGGAACCCATGCAAAAAATTCCGCTTCGAATTATACTTTTTTCCCCTCAGCGTAATCAGATCGTCTGCCGAATAAAGATATTCGAACGCATCCCGATCTTCCAAAAGAGACTACCCGGCCTGTTCCA
>CAKPYT010000030.1 GCA_934203075.1 uncultured Clostridia bacterium
CTCATATACATTGCCGGAACCGCCGTCCAGACTGAGTTCATCCCCTTCGTGGAAAATTTTTTCGCCGATAGAGAACGTTCCGTTCTCTAAGAATTTCAAATCCGGGCAGCCGGCAATACAGCAACGCCCCATTCCGCGGGCAACCACCGCCGCATGAGAGGTCATACCGCCGCGCGCCGTCAAAACGCCCTGGCTGACTGCCATCCCTTCGATATCTTCCGGACTGGTTTCCAAACGCACGATCAGCGTCTTTTCGCCGTTTCTTGCGGCTTCGATGGCGCGTTCTGCCGTGAGATATGCCTTGCCGCATGCCGCGCCGGGAGAAGCCGGCAACCCGTGGGAAATCGGTTTTGCGGCAGAGAGTGCCGCTTCGTCAAACTGAGGATGCAGCAACTCGTCCAACTGTTTGGGATCGATACGCATGACGGCTTCCTTTTCGTCGATCATGCCTTCCTTTACCAAATCGATGGCTACCTGCAACGCGGCAACGGCGGTACGTTTGCCATTACGCGTTTGCAGCATATACAGTTTGCCGCGTTCGATGGTAAACTCCATATCCTGCATATCGCGATATCTGCTTTCCAGAATATCGCATATTTTCAAAAACTGACCGTATACTTCCGGATTTTTTTCTTTCAAAGTGGAAATCGGCTGCGGAGTGCGAATGCCTGCCACAACGTCCTCCCCTTGTGCATTCATCAAAAATTCGCCGAACAATGCCTTTTCGCCGTTGGCCGGGTTACGCGTAAATGCTACCCCCGTGCCGGAATCATCCCCCATATTGCCGAATACCATCGACTGTACGTTCACGGCAGTGCCCCAACTTGCGGGGATATCGTTCATGCGGCGATAGTAAATGGCACGCGGATTATCCCATGAACGGAAAACGGCTTTGACCGCTTCCATCAACTGCACGCGCGGGTTTTGAGGGAACTCTTCCCCTTTGCATCTTTCGTAATACGCCTTGAACCGACGCACGATTTCTTTCATATCTTCGGCGGTCAGACCGGTATCGTGCTTAACGCCTCTTGCTGCTTTTGCTTCGTCCAGAATTGCTTCAAATGCCTTTTTATCCAACTCCATCACGACGTCGGAAAACATTTGAATAAAACGACGATAACTATCGTAGGCAAACCGCTCGTTGTTGGTCAACGCGGCAAGCCCTACGACGGTTTCGTCGTTTAAGCCGAGGTTCAATATAGTATCCATCATGCCGGGCATGGATGCTCTTGCACCGGAACGAACGGAAACCAGCAACGGATTGGCGGGATCTCCCAACTTTTTGCCTTGGGATTGTTCCAACTGTTGCAATGCGTCAAAAATCTGCTCTACGATTTCCGCAGACAACGCCTGGTGATGCTCGTAATAGCTGGTGCAGGCTTCGGTCGTAATCGTAAAACCGTGCGGAACCGGCAACCCCAGAATCGTCATTTCTGCAAGGTTTGCGCCTTTTCCGCCGAGTAGTTCACGCATATCCCCGTTACCCTCATGAAACATATAAACGAATTTCATCTTTTTCTCCCCTCTTTATTCCACAAACGCACGAATGATCTCCGTGCGTGTGCAACGATAAAGAGTTAAACAGTTTTCTAAAAATATCATAACGCAAACAAAAGAAAAAGGCAACCAAGATTGCCCTGCAAAAAAATAATTTTTCGCAATATTTCCTTCGGATTTTGCTTGACAAATTTTTACTTTACGTGTGAGGTCAACCCGAAACTGCCGATTTGCGCCGCTTTTTCGAGATTTTTCCGTTGAAAGCGTAAAAACTCTTCGCTTCACGGCTTTTCAAAGGGCAAAATCAATCGAAAACAAAAGCCATAAGCATCCGGGAACTTTAACGTTTTTCCGTAAGCGATCTGCCCGCAAAGGCCTGTGCGCAAA
>CAKPYT010000031.1 GCA_934203075.1 uncultured Clostridia bacterium
GGCCTGCACAATGCCTCCACGATCTCTCACCTGCACGAAAATCAAACTGCCAAGATCCCTACGGCGATGAATCCACCCCATGACCGTCACTTCTTCGCCGACGTTCTTTTTGGAGAGTTCCCCGCAATAATAACTTCTTTTTAATCCCGTTAAAAATTCTACCATAATTCACACCTTAACCGACCGGATCGGCCGTACTTCGCCCAATTATACTAGCCGCATTTTTGTTTTGTCAAGCAACGGCTGTCAGAAACGTTTTTCTTTTGTAAGAATTCGATTTACAAAATGTATTTCTTCAGATTATACGCTTTGCTATCCTTTTCCAGATTATCCACCACGAACTGCCGATCCACAACAACGTCCTTTTCGCTGCCGTCCTCCGGCAGGTCGAAGGATACTTCTTCCATGATGTGTTCCATGATACTGTGCAACCGCCGTGCCCCGATATCTTCTGCCGTGCTGTTGACGTCACAGGCCACCTTCGCCATTTCTTCGATTCCGTCCGCGGTGAACGTTAAATGAATACCGTCCACCTGCAATAGTTTTTCGTACTGAACGGTTACGGAGTTTTCCGGCTCGGTCAGAATACGCACGAAATCCTCCTGCGTCAAACTATGCAATTCCACCAGAACAGGGAACCTCCCCTGTAATTCCGGAATCAGATCGTTCACTTTTGCGACATGGAATGCGCCGGATGCGATGAACAAAATAAAATCCGTACGAACGTTGCCGTACTTTGTGTTTACGACACACCCTTCCACAATCGGCAGAATGTCTCTTTGCACACCTTCCCGCGAAACGTCCGGGCCGTTTTTGGAAGATTTTCCGGCAATTTTATCGATTTCGTCGATGAAGATGATCCCGTCGTTCTCCGCGCGGCGGATCGCCTCGCTGTTCACGCTTTCCATATCAATCAGGCGGTCGGATTCTTCGGAAATGAACAAATCCATCGCTTCTTTTACCGAAACCTTACGCTTTTTGGTTTTCTTGGGAAGCATATCCCCGAAAATACTGCCGAGATTCAATTCCGCACCGCTTCCCGGCATCAACTCCACCGCTTTGGGGGTATCTGCCACTTCGACTTCTACCGTAACGTGGTCCAACTTATGGGAAAGGATTTCGTCCTTTAACATTTCCTTCTGCACGCCTTCCGGGAGATTATCCTGCTTGCGGTACAGCGCATTTGCAATTTTCTCTGCGGCATAGTTTTTGGCCTGTTCCTGCACGTCGCGGAAGCGTTCTTCCTTTACTAAACGAATCGACACTTCCACCAAATCGCGCACCATACTTTCCACGTCTCTGCCGACATAGCCGACTTCGGTATATTTGGTAGCTTCTACCTTCAAAAACGGTGCCTTTACCAGTTTGGCGAGTCTTCGTGCGATTTCTGTTTTGCCCACGCCCGTGGGGCCCTTCATAATGATGTTTTTCGGGGTGATTTCCTCGCGTTCTTCCGCCGAAAGCTTACTGCGGCGATAGCGATTGCGCAATGCAATCGCAACTGCTTTTTTTGCTTCCGACTGCCCGACGATGTAGCGATCCAACTCTGCTACGATTTGCTTTGGCGTCATTTCCATACTACACCACCTCCACCGTGATATGATCGTTTGTGAAAATGCAAATCTCGCTTGCGATTTTCAATGCTTTTTGCACGATTTCCTTTGCGGAAAGCGATGTCTCCTGCACCATGGCACGCGCCGCAGCAAGAGCAAAATTTCCTCCGCTGCCGATCGCGCATACGCCGTTTTCCGGTTCGATCACTTCGCCGGAACCGCTGATAATCAATAACGTTTCGTGATCCGCAACGATCATCATGGCTTCCAGTTTCCGGGCACTGTCGTTGCTCCAGGTTTGTGCCAACTCTACCGCGCTGCGGGTAAGATTTCCGGAAAATTTTTGCAGCATTTCTTCAAAACGGCTGCTCATTGCAAAAGCGTCCGACACCGTACCTGCAAAACCGACCACGACTTTACCGTTGTAGATTCGCCGAACCTTCACGGCGTTGCCCTTAAATACGACGGACTCTCCCATCGTCACCTGCCCGTCGCCCGCTACGGCAATTTCCCCGTTGCGTTTTACGGCGCAGATTGTTGTACCTTTTAACGTCATTTTAACTCCTTCGAAACAGTTTCCAAATACTGCAGCGCACGCGCTGCATACTGTTCCTTCTTTTTTGCTTTATCTCTATCCGGATGTTCCAACGCAGCCAGAATGCCGAAATTGGCATTCATGGGCTGATAATTTTCGTTTTCACACGAAACGTGCTTTGCCAAAGCACCGATCATACAATCGTTGGAAAGTTCCGGCATCTTTTCCCCTTTGCGATACGCCAACACAGAACGCGCGGCATACAAACCGCTTGCAACCGACTCGACGTAACCTTCTACCCCCGTAATCTGTCCCGCAAAAAACACGTCCGGGTACTGTTTTACCTGAAAGTTGGCGTTCAGTACGCGCGGCGCGTTTAAATACGTATTGCGATGCATCACACCGTACCGCACGAATTCCGCATTCCTTAAGGCAGGGATCATCGAAAAGACCCGCTTCTGTTCCCCGAACGTCAGATGTGTCTGAAATCCAACGAGGTTAAACAGGTCTTCCTCTTTGTTTTCCTTGCGCAATTGCAGCACCGCATACGGGCGCTTTCCCGTGTGCGGATCCGTCAATCCGACGGGTTTCAGCGGGCCGAAACGTGCCGTGTCTTCTCCGCGTTGCGCCATCACTTCGATGGGCATACATCCCTCGAAAATATCCTTTTTATCAAAATCTTTTACCTCTGCCGTTTTTGCGGTGATCAATGCCTGCCGAAAGGCAAGGTACTCCTCTTTCGTCATAGGGCAATTGACATAATCGTCCGTTCCCTTGCCGTAGCGGCTCGATTGAAAAGCAGAATCGAAATCGATACTGTCTCTCGTCACAATGGGCGCTGCTGCATCAAAAAAGTGTAAAAACTCCGTTCCGCATAACTTTGCAATTTCGGGAATGAGAGCGTCGTCCGTCAAGGGGCCGGTTGCAACGATACAAATCCCCTCCGGAAGAACGGAAACTACCTCGTGTTTGACCGTGATAAGCGGATTTTCGCAGATTGCACGCGTCACTTCTTCCGCAAACAGATCCCGGTCGACTGCCAAGGCCCCGCCGGCAGGAACACGGGTACGATCCGCACAGGCAATTACCAGAGAATCCAGGCACCGCAACTCCGCCTTCAGCAAACCGCAGGCGGACGTCACCTCGTTGGATTTTAACGAATTGCTGCATACCAATTCGCAAAAAAAGTCGCTGTGATGCGCAGGCGAACGCTTTTGGGGTTTCATATCGTACAAAATGACGGGCACACCGGCCTTCGCCAACTGATATGCCGCTTCACACCCCGCCAGTCCTCCGCCGATGACATGAACCGATTTCATTTTTGCGTTCCTTCCTCTTTTGCCGTTTCCGTGCGGTAGCCGCATTGCGGGTTTTTACATGTTTTTACGATTTGCGTTTCCGTTTCTTCCCTTTGCATCTTTTCACCGCATTTGGGGCAGACGTCGCTTTCCGGCAGTTTCCACGTTGCATACGTGCACTGCGGATAGTTTGCACAGCCGTAAAAAATCTTACCTGCTTTGGTTTTGCGTTTCAAAAGATCCCCTCCGCATTGCGGGCATACGCCCACAACCACATTGAGCGAACGGGTATTTTTACACTCCGGATAGTTGCTGCAGGCAAGATACTTTCCGTATTTGCCCGTTTTTTCCACCATGGGCGCGCCACACTTTTCACATTTGATTTCCGTGATTTTATCGGTACTATGCAAACTCTTTAAACTCTTAGTATTTTTGCATTCCGGATAATTCGGGCAAGCCAAATACTGCCCGTATTTGCCCGTTTTATAAACCATCAGGGCTCCGCATTTTTCGCATTTCACGTCCGATACGGCCTCTTCCGACTTCAGGCTGACTTTGCCGCTTTCGTTCATGGCCGAGAGCAATTCTTTGCGGAACGGCTCGTAAAAATCTGCCACGACCTGTTCCCAGCGGATTCCCTTTTCTTCGATATTATCCAGTTCTCCTTCCATCTGCGCCGTGAATTTCACGTTGACGATATCTTTGAAATACTTTTCCAGATAGTCCGTAACGATAAATCCGAGATCCGTCGGGACAATCGTTTTACCGTCCTTCAGAACATACGACCGCTTATATAAGGTTGATAAAATCGTAGCATACGTGCTGGGTCTGCCGATGCCGTTTTCTTCCATGGTCTTGATCAGGCTCGATTCGGTAAATCGCGACGGGGCTTTCGTGAATTTTTGTTCTCCGGTAAGTTTCAGCAACTGCAAAGCGTCGCCTTCCTCCAACGGGGGAAGTTTCACTTGTGCCTGCGCCTCTTCTTCCTTCGTCGGTTTGCTTTCCGCATAAATGCGGGTGTATCCGTCAAACTTCAGCGCTTTACCGGTCGTTTTGAACCCGTAGGCGCCGGCCGTCACGGAAACGGTCATGCTATCGTACTGTGCCGGCGTAGCCTGACTTGCCAAAAACCGCTCGTAGATGAGTTTATACAGTCGATAGTGGTTACGTTGTAATTTGTCTTTTAAACTTTCCGGCGTGCGTTCCAGGTTGATGGGACGAATCGCTTCGTGCGCGTCCTGACTGCCCTTTTTCGATTGATAATGATTGTATTTTTCCGGTACGTAGTCTTCGCCGTAATTCCGCACGAGGTATTCTTTTGCCATACGCTGCGCATCCTCCGACACGCGCACGGAATCGGTACGAATGTAGGTCACCAATGCGACATGCCCTTCGCCCTTCAGATCCAGCCCTTCGTACAATTGCTGAGCAATCTGCATGGTGACGCTGGAAGAAAGCCCCAGTTTGTTGACGGCATCCTGCTGCAGCGTGCTCGTTGTGAACGGCGGAAGCGGCCGGCTGAGAGAAACCCCTTTCTTCACCTGCTGCACGGCGAACGATTCTTTTTCGATTTCCGCACGTGCCGCGGCATATTCTTCTTCGCTCGCGACCTTTAGTTTTTTACCGTTTTTGGTTGCCAGGGCAGATTGAAACGGAATTTTGGCATAGCCTTCTTTTTGCAGCGTAGCCAGAACCGTCCAGTACTCCTCCGGCACGAACGCCTTGATTTCCCGCTCTTTCTCTACTACGATCTTTAAGCAGGCGGATTGTACCCGGCCGGCAGAAAGTTTCCCTTTAATTTTTTTACACAGCACGGGAGAGAGTTTATAGCCCACCAAACGGTCCAAAACACGGCGTGCCTGCTGAGCGTCCACCAGATTCATATTGATGGTTCTTGGGTTTTCTATCGCCTTCAGAACGGCTGTTTTCGAGATTTCGTTAAACTCGATGCGGTTGACCTGCGGGCTGAGCTTCAGCACGTTTTGCAAGTGCCAGGAAATGGATTCTCCTTCACGGTCCGGGTCGGTTGCGAGGTAAATCTCATCTGCCTTGGCTACTTTATTCGCCAACCGCTTGATGACGTCCTTCTTATCGCTGTTGATTACATATTCCGGCGCAAAATCGTGATCGATATCAATCCCTAACGATTTTGCCGGCAGGTCGCGAACGTGCCCTCCGGAAGCATCGACCTGATAGTCTTTGCCAAGATATTTTTCGATTGTTTTTGCCTTTGCGGGTGATTCCACAATTACAAGTTTCATTTCAGAGCCTCCGTATTCAGAACATAATAGTTCGAGGGTAATTTTGTGATGAAGGTACGTATTTCCATCGTTGCCAATAAAAAATTGAGATCCAGACTGCTGAACCCTGTTTTTTTCAACAGTTCGTCGTAATGCTTTTGCCCGCTCTTCAGCAATTTGATGACGAGCTTTTCATCCGCATTCGGCACAAACTTCTGCGGTTTTTTCTTGGGGGAGACAAACGGAACACCGAGCGCCTCTATTACTTCGCGCGCCGACGTTACGAGAGCCTGCGGATACTGCCGCAGCATATCGTTGGATCCCATCGACCCATAGGAATAGATTTCGCCCGGAACAATGAAAATATCCCGGCCCTGCTCGATTGCGTGATTGAAGGTGGAATATACTCCGCTTTTCATCCCGGCCTCCACAATCACGAGCCCTTTGGAAATGCCCGTGACGATACGGTTCCTTTGCGGGAAATGATATTGCGCCGGCTTGGCATACGGAGGATATTCGCTGATCAGCAACCCACCCGTTTGCACGATTCTCTCCGCCAGGCCTCTGTTCGCAGCGGGATACACGTTACACAGCCCGCTTCCCAAAACCGCTATGGTTTTTCCTCCTGCTTTTAAAGTTTCCTCGTGCACCGTTTCGTCCGTGCCGACAGCCAATCCGCTGACCGTAACATAGCCGGCATCCACAAACGACGGCACAAAATTCTGCACGACTCTTCTGCCGTATGCCGTATTTTTGCGGGAACCGACCACGGCGATTTTGCGATCCTCCAACAAAAGGCGCGTATTCCCTCTGCAATACAAGATAAACGGAGGGTCTGCACAATACTTCATCCAACCCGGATAGCGCGGGTCGTAAATGGTCAAGGCTTCGATGTGCAAATCTTCCAGCTGACCGGACAGCCTGTCCAGATTCTCCTGTGTGAAACCAAGGTTCATTTTGTACATGGTGTCCGCACCGAAAATCCGAAGCAATTTTTCATCCATAAAATCGACTTTTTCGGCAAACTGCGTTGGGCCTCCGTAATAATCCAACAACATCAACGCTTTTGCCGAGGTCATTTTATCTATGGAGTTTAACCAGATACAAATCTTTAAATCCTGCGTCATCGACTATACTCCGTATTTGCGATCGAGCGAACGATACTGAATCGCTTCCGCGATGTGCCGTTCGTTCAGTTTTTCTTCCTCGTTCAGATCCGCAATGGTGCGGGCAACCTTTAAGATGCGCGTATAGGCACGTGCACTGAGCTGCAGTTTATCGAACGCTGCGCGCATCAATCGCTCGCAGGCATCGTCCATCCGGCAAAATTCGTTCATCTGCCGCGAGGACATCTGTGCATTGCAATGAATCGGCGTTCCTTCAAACCGTTTTGCCTGTATGTTTCTTGCCTTATTTACCCTTTCGCGAATGGTTTGCGAATGCTCCCCCTCTGCGCGGGTTTGCATTTGTTCGTAACTGATGCCGTCTACCTCGACGTGCAGATCGATACGATCGAGCAACGGACCGGAAAGCTTGGCGAGGTAATTTCGTATTTGCGTTGCCGTGCATTTACACTCCCGCACCGTGCTGCCGTAATTTCCGCACGGACAGGGATTCATACTGGCAATCAACATAAAACGCGCGGGATACGTTACCGTTTGCTGCACGCGCGCAACGGTCACGACACCATCTTCCAGCGGCTGCCGCAACGTTTCCAAAGTGTGACGATTATATTCCGGCAATTCATCCAAAAATAAAACGCCGTTGTGCGCCAGGCTGATTTCTCCGGGCTTGGCATTTCGCCCGCCGCCCGTCAAAGCGGCAGTCGTTGTGGTGTGATGCGGCGCGCGGAACGGCCTTTGATAGATGAAACCTTCTTCCAACTCGCCTGCAACGCTATGAATCTTTGCGATTTCCAACGCTTCGTCAAACGTCAGATCCGGCATGATGGACGGTACCGCCTTTGCCAGCATGGTTTTTCCGCTTCCCGGTGGGCCGATCAAAAGAATGTTATGCCCTCCGGCTACGGCGATTTCCATAGCACGTTTTGCCATAAACTGCCCTTTGATATACGCCATGTCGTTTTCGCAGGGGCCGGAGGATTGTCCGGACCACGTGCGTGTTTCCACCGCCGGAAGAACCACGTCTCCGCGCAGAAATCCGACGGTCTGCCGCAAGTTATGCACCGGGAAAATTTCTATTTCGTCCACATACGTCGCTTCCTGCGTGTTTCCCGCAGGAACGACAAAGCGCCGCGCACCTTGCTGCTTTGCCGCAATTAAAATCGGCAACAGTCCTTTGATTTTCCGCACCTGCCCGTCCAGCGCAAGCTCGCCCACAAAAACGGTATCTTGCAGCAAGGAGGGACTCAACTGACCGCTGGCACATAAAATGCCTAAAGCAATGGGCAGATCGTACAAAGAGCCTTCTTTCTTAACATCCGCCGGAGCGAGATTGACAACGATTTTTGTCATAGGATACTGCAATGCACTGTTTTTAATGGCACTGCGAACCCGCTCTCTGGATTCCTTTACGGCACTATCCGGCAGGCCTACCGTTTCGTAACTCGGTAAGCCGTTGTGCAGGTCAACTTCGATCTCGATCGGGAAGCCGTTCAACCCGTTTAACCCATAACTGCGCACTTTCGATAGCATACTCCGCCCCCATGGACTATAATAATGTATTGTAACGACTTTTCTTTTGAATTACAAGCGTTTTTTCGTGATATTCCTGAAAATTAGAGGTGAATTTTGTGGAAAATTCGGCAAAAAAAGAAGACGCATACTCTGCGTCTTCTTTTTCTTGTCAGGATTCCGCTTTATTCACGACGGTTTTTCCGGCGGGAACCGATTGCGTCAGCCAAACGCTTGCCCCGATGACACAATCGTCGCCGATCGTCGTTTCTCCCCCGAGAACCGTTGCGTTAGCGTAAATCACCACACGGTTGCCGATGTTCGGATGCCGTTTGATGGCTTTTACCGGCAGACCGTTTGCGTCCAACTCAAAGCTTTTTGCGCCGAGTGTGACGCCCTGATACAGTTTTACATGATCTCCGATGACGGCCGTTTCGCCGATGACGATCCCCGTGCCGTGGTCAATAAAAAAGTACTCCCCGATTTGTGCTCCGGCGTGAATATCGATGCCCGTTTTTCCGTGCGCGATCTCCGTCATCATTCGACTCAGCAGAGGAACTTTGGCCTCGTAAAGCACGTGCGCCATGCGATATACCCCAATGGCATAAAACCCGGGATAGCAAATCAATACTTCTTCCCGACAGCGCGCCGCAGGATCTCCTTCGTAGATAGCTTGTGCGTCCTTTAACAATTTTTCTTTGATGCGGGGCAAAGCGCAAAGCAACGTTTCGCAGGCCTTTCGCCCCTCTTCTTCGCTTTCTCCGGCAAAAAGATAGGCTCGTTCCGTCTGCGTACGCAGTTTCGTCCGTACCTGCGCCAACGCTTCTGTTACCGTAACGTTACTTAATTCTTTGAAATATCCCGGGAACATCAACGAGAATAGATCCTCTATGATTTCTTCCACGGCGCTTTTACTCGGAATCGAAGCTGGATCCATCGGCTTTAACCCGCCGGGGACCTGTTTCAAAGCTTGCTCTATTTCCTGAATCGTCATTCTTCCTCTCCACTTCGGCAGGGTTCGTCTCAAACAAACCGCCCTGCCGAACTCCTTTGCCTTGTTTCCTTTTTTATTCTGTCTCGTCTGCCGCTGCGGCTTTACGGACGTATTTCGGCTTTCGTTTTTGCCGCCCGCGGAACCTTACGCAAACAGATCGCCGCTGAGATACCGCATGCCCGTATCCGGCAGCAGAACCACAACGTTTTTCCCTTCGTTTTCCGGCCTTTTAGCAACTTCTACAGCAGCCGCCAATGCCGCCCCGGAAGAAATGCCGGCAAGCAGCCCCTCCGAACGAGGCAATTCTCTTGCAAAACGGAAAGCATCCTCATCCGAAACCGGCAGAATTTCATCCAACAAATCCCGCTGCAATACCTGCGGCACAAATCCGGCACCGATCCCTTGAATCTTATGCTTGGATGGGGTGCCGCCGGACAATACGGCGGAACTCTTCGGTTCTACACCGATGATTCTGACCTGCGGGTTCCGTTCCTTCCAAAATCTTGCGACGCCCGTCACGGTTCCGCCCGTTCCGACCCCCGCCACAAAAATATCCATCTTGCCGTCCAGGTCCTTCCACAACTCTCGTGCCGTGGTTTTATAGTGAGCTTCGGGGTTTGCTGGATTTTCAAACTGGCCGGCAATGATAGCGTTCGGCGTTGTGCGCTGCAACTCCTGCGCTTTCGCAATGGCCCCTTTCATTCCTTCCGCACCCGGTGTCAAAACAACTTCGGCCCCGTAGGCGCGCATCAATTTGATGCGTTCCGGCGACATCGAGTCCGGCATGACAATGACGGCGCGAAGTCCTTCCAATGCGCAAATCAAAGCAAGCCCGATGCCGGTATTTCCGGACGTCGGTTCAATGACTACGGTGGACGATGTTAACTTGCCCTCTCTGCGAAGCGCATCAATCATCTCTGCCGCCACGCGATCTTTCACACTGCCGGCGGGATTATAGTATTCTACCTTGGCATATAGTTTTGCTTTTAAGCCGTAAGCTTTCTCAATGGTCTGCAATTCTACCAGCGGAGTATTGCCGATCAATTCTTTTACAGATTTCACTTTCATTTCTTTTTCCTCCTGGTTTTTTGAATTCTATCTTCCAAACGAATTCTTGAACGCAAACGATTTGCGTCTGCCGATTTTGCTTAGCGTACGTTTTCGTTTTTCTGCAGCGCCCGTCTTTTATCCGAACAAAGAAAGGATTTTCTGTTTTTTCTATCGAAACGGAAAGAGACTGAGGCCGAAACACAGTCTTCGGTTTACAAAGTCCGGAGCAAACGATCCCATCGGGGCAAGGGGAAAACGCTTTTCGATTTTATCGATACGAAACGCTCAACCGAAACAAAAAAGGCGAACGCACCGTCGCGCGTTCGCCTTTCGTTTTTGACAAAAAAACGTACTACAAAACAGCGCGATGATGCATCGTGCTACAACAACATGCTTTTTTTGTAAAAATATGTTGATACATACGTTTCTCCCTTTGGCGCAATTCATCCTATGCGGATAACCGGACCATGATACCTGCAGAAGCAAAAAAAGAGGATCTTCCCCTCTTTTTGTGCAGAATTACTTCTTAGCTTCTTTGATTTTTGCGGCCTTACCGGTTCTTTCGCGCAGATAGTACAATTTTGCACGTCTGACGGAACCGTGTCGAACCACTTCTACCTTGTCGATCTTGGGGCTGTGCAGCGGGAAGGTTCTTTCTACGCCGATACCGGAAGAGATTCTTCTTACGGTAAAGGTTTCGCTTAAACCACCGTGTTTGCGTGCGATGACCACGCCTTCATATGCCTGGATCCGTTCTTTGTTGCCTTCGATAACTTTGAAATACACTTTCACCGTATCGCCGACTCTGAATTCCGGCACGTCCTTGCGCAGGCTTTCCTGTTCGATTGACTTGATAATATCCATACTGACTTTTCCTCCTGATACGCAGCGTTCATATCTCGTCTTTCTTTACGGATAGAGGACCGCCCGAAGTCCTGTACTAAAATAGCATACATTTTTTATTTTGACAAGCGTTTTCCGCTAAAAAACACACAATTCGTGCGTTTTGAAATTTCACGTTAATTTTTCTGAAGAATAACTTAACAATACGACATTCGTGCGCCGGGACCTTTTCGTGTGTCTTCCCTCTTCTGCAAGATCCTCGCCCTCTTGCATTGGACTGATTGCACAAGTCAAAAGAAAAAAGGAAACACGTCAGGAAAGTGAACGTCATCGATCGGCCAATCCGGAGCCCCGTCCGCTCCGCACACCACAGGAGAACCCGGCCTTCTGCCGACAAGACCAAAAGAGAAACTCTCCACCCGTTCGTTACCCGATACGAAACGCGTCTTTTAACAACCGAAGTCCCTCCGGAAGAATTTCTACCACGTCGAAACGGCAAGGAGATTGCGTTGGGTTTTGCATCAGATAGCACTGTGCGACCTGAACGATTTTATGCTGCTTTTGCAACGTGACTGCTTCGCACGGCAAACCGAACGCCGTGCTCGAACGCGTTTTTACCTCGATAAAAACCAATACGTCCCCGTCCGCAGCAATTAAATCGATTTCGCCCACGGGCGTAGTATAGTTCCTTGCCAGAATGCGATAGTGATGTCTTTTCAGATAGCGTTCGGCTTTGCGCTCGCCCCAAAAGCCGTATTCCTTTCGATTTTTCATACCTCCTCCGTTGGGGGAGAGGCGAATTTCAAGGCAAACGTTTTACGATGCTCTTCGCACAGGCCGTACTGCCGGATTTTCTCAATATGCTCTTTGGTGCCGTATCCCTTGTGCTTTGCAAACCCGTATTGCGGATAGGTCTGATCCATCTTTCGCATATAGCGATCCCTCGAAACTTTTGCAAGGATACTTGCCGCCGCTATGGAATAACTTTTGGCGTCCCCCTGAACGATTGCCCTTTGAGGCAAATCGACCGGAAGCTTTACGGCATCGATCAAAACAAGGTCCGGTTTGATATTCAGAGCGCCGATACTTTGCACCATTCCCCTTTTGGTCGCATTCAGAATGTTGATCCGATCGATTTCTTGCGGATCCACAAACACAACGGAAAACGCCAAAGCGCACTCTACGATTTTTTCGTACAACGCTTCGCGCCGTTTTTCGGAAAGCTTCTTGCTGTCATTCACTCCTTCGATAAAGCCTTCTGCCGGCATCACGACCGCAGCGCACACGACCGGCCCCGCCAAGGGGCCTCTGCCTGCTTCATCCACCCCGGCAAGCACGGGAGCGTTTTGTCGGAATTCTTGATCGAACAAGAACAATCCTTCTGTTTTGGTGTAATTTTTTTCTACTATGATAGACATAATATTGTCGAATTATTTAAATCTCAGAAATTTTGCACCTGAATCGGTAGCAAACCCCGGTTAACCTTCTGAAAATGCACAGAAAACATGTGCCGATCTTGCCTTGGAGCCTCTCCCTTCTTTTTCGGAAGGAGAACTCGCCTTTACTCTGCAGACGAAGGGACTTCCAAGGTAATCCGGGCAATTTTCCCCTTTCGGAAATCGTCCAGCACCATTTTTGCCGCACGTAATTCATCCGGTACTCCCCCTGCCCCTATGCAATGCTTTCGATCGCAGACCTGCAGCAGAAGATCCTTTGTTCCTTGCAGGTCATACCGCAAGGCCGTCTCTTTCGGGTACAATTGCATCAGTTCGGAAAGCAACTCCGCAGCCAATTCCGTAACGTCCAGAATATCGTCTTTAATGCTGCCGACATACGCCAGATGTCTGGCAAGCCCCTGGTCCGCAAAACTCGGCCAAAGCGTCCCGGGAGTATCCAGCAATTCCAGCCCCTCCGCCAGGCGCACCCACTGTTTTCCCTTGGTTACGCCGGGCTTATCCCCAGTGACGGCACGTTTGCTTTGACACAGGCAATTAATGACTGTGGACTTGCCACTGTTCGGCACGCCCAACACCATGCACCGTGCGTTTTTACGAATTTGTTTTGCTTCGTTTTTACGGAAGAATTCCGTAAGCGTTTTTTGTAACCCGGTAAGAAGTTTTCCCCTGCTTTTCGATTGGCTGGCGACACAATCCGTCACGATGCCGAATTTCGAAAAGTAAGCACGCCACATCTGCAGTTTTGCCTCGTCTGCCAAATCTGCTTTATTCAGCACAAACATGCAAGGTTTGTTGCCGATCAGTTTTTGAAACTCCGGGTTCAAACAGGCATAAGGGCATCGAGCATCCAACACGTACAAAACAGCATCAATCAGTTTAATACTCTCCTGCATTTCCCGCAGGGCCTTCGTCATATGTCCGGGAAACCATTGTATCAACATGCTTTACTCCTTCGTCAACAAATCCGGGCGCAGAGCCGCAGTTAATTCCAACTGTTTGGACCGCCGCCACTCTGCAATCTTCTTGTGATTTCCGTTCCGAAGTACCTCCGGAACCTCCATTCCCTCAAACACGGGGGGACGGGTATACTGCGGATACTCCAACAAATTATTCTCGAACGTTTCTTCCTTGGTGGATTCTTCGCTGCCGAGCACCCCCGGCACGAAACGACAAACGGCGTCGATCAACGCCATTGCCGGCAATTCTCCTCCCGTCAGGACAAAATCCCCGATGGAGATTTCTTCGTCGATATAGGCATCCAGAACGCGCTGATCCACCCCTTCGTAGTGCCCGCAAAGCAAAATCAGATGATCCTCGCCTGCCAGCTGCGTCACCTTTTTTTGGCGCAGAGGCTGCCCCTTGGGTGAAAGATAAATCTTTTTAGCGGAAGAATAGTTCGGCACCGCTTTGATGGCATCTGCAATCGGCTGCGGCGTCATTACCATCCCGGCACCCCCACCGAAAGGAGCATCGTCACACTTCTTGTGTTTATCTTCGGAATAGTCCCGGATGTTGTGTACGTACAGTTCGAACAGATCCTTTTCCAATGCTTTGCCGAGCAAGGAGCACCGCAGAGACTGAAACATTTCCGGAAATAGCGTCAGAACGTCAATCCTCATAATAGATCACCTCTGCCAGTTCTTTTGCGCGCAGGACAATTTTCCTTTCTTCCGGCAGCACCGCAAGAAGAATCCTCTTCAAAAACGGGAACATCACGATTCTGTCCCCCTTTACGACCAACGTATCCACCTGCCCGTTCTGGTACACTTCTTCCAAAGTTCCGAGCGTTTGCTCCTCATCCGTCGAAACGACGCACCCGATCAGATCCTCGATGAAATAGTCGTTCTCTTTCAGGTGGAATCGATCCCGATCGACATAGAGTTTTTTGCCGCGAAGCAATTCTGCCTGGTTCCGGTCCCGAATGGTGGAAAACAGCAGATAGACGTATCCGCCGACCAGACGCGCCGATTCCACCGCTACGAAAGAATCTTCCAAGTAGAGGTTTTTCCAATGCAGAAACTGTTCCGGCGCACTCACATCCGGATGCACCTTCACTTCTCCTTTGATCCCCTGCGCCTTCAGCACGGTTCCAACTAAAACACGGTTCATAACTTCTCCATAAAAAGATACCGCAGATGTAAAGTGCGTCTGCGGTACGAGAGCCTAGTCTTGCTTATCTGCAATTTCGACCGAATAATACGAGCCTTTCTTAATGCCGACGGCTTTCACAACGGTGCGCAATGCCGTAACGATACGCCCCTGTTTGCCAATGACTTTACCGGTATCCGTCGGATCCACCGTTACGGTAAGCACTTCCGTATCCCCTTCCATATGGGAAGAAACGCTTACGAGTTCCGGCTTGTCTACCAACTCTTTTACGATATATTTTACCAGTTCAATCATTATTCTTTTTCACTCTTTACCTTTTTTGCCTGCAAAACGCCTTCTTTTACGAGCAACGCACGCACGGTTTCCGTCGGCTGCACGCCGTTTGCAATCCATTTTTGTGCTTTTTCGGTATCCAGTTTTACCACTGCAGGATTGCTTACGGGGTCATACGTCCCGATCAGATCGATGTAAGCGCCGTCCCGTGCTTTGCGGGAATCGATTACGACGATACGGTAGAACGGATTCTTTTTGTCGCCCAATCTGGTTAATCTCATTTTTACTGCCATTGTTATTTTCCTCCAAAATGTAAGTCTTTATTAAAAGGGAAATTTCATACCCTTCTTTCCTTGTTTACCGGAGAACCGTTTCATCAGTTCTTTGGTTTGTTCAAACTGCTTTATCAGTTTGTTTACATCCTGCACGGTAGTACCGCTTCCTGCGGCAATACGCTTTCTGCGGGAATAGTTCAAAAGCTTCGGATCGCTGCGTTCGGCCGGCGTCATCGACTGGATGATTGCCTTAAAATGCGTCAACTCCTGTTCGTTGATATCCTGCTCGGACAGGTTTAACTTGCCTACGCCAGGCAACATCCCCACAAGATCTTTTACGTTGCCCATCTTTTTTAAATTTTCAAACTGGGAGAGATAATCGTTCAGGTCGAACGTTTGCTCGCGCAGCTTTTTGGACATTTGCAGTGCTTCTTCTTCGCTGATGGCCTGCTGCGCTTTATCGATTAACGTCAGCACATCGCCCATTCCCAAAATGCGACTCGCCATCCGGTCCGGATAGAACGGCTCCAGATCCTCCATCTTTTCGCCCACACCGCAAAATTTGATGGGTTTGCCCGTTACAGCCTTAATCGAAAGCGACGCTCCGCCACGGGTATCCCCGTCCAGCTTGGTCATGATGACGCCCGTAATGCCGAGTTGTTCGTTAAAGGCTTTGGCAACGTTGACTGCATCCTGGCCGGTCATAGCGTCGACCGTGAGCAGAACTTCGTGCACGTCTACCGCTTTTTCGATGCTTTTCAACTCGTCCATCAGTGCTTCGTCGATGTGCAGGCGGCCTGCCGTATCCAACAGGACGGTATCATAGCCGGCCTGCAAAGCATATTCCACTGCCTGTGCGGCGATTTTGACGGGAGACATCGTGCCCTTTTCAAAAAAACCGACGCCGGCCTTCTGGCTGACGATTTGCAATTGTTTGATGGCCGCCGGCCGATAGATATCACAGGCGACCAACAGCGGTTTTTTGCCCTGCTTTTTCAGATACAGGCCGAGTTTTCCGCACATGGTCGTTTTTCCGGCGCCCTGCAAACCGCACATCATAATTACGGTCGGCAGTTTACTGGAGACGGTCAGTTTACTCTGTGTGGATCCCATCAGTTCCGTAAGCTCTTCGTTTACGATCTTGATGACCTGTTGGCTGGGAGTGAGGCTTTTCAGGATTTCTTCCCCCATCGCCTTTTCGGTGACTTTGGAAACAAATTCCTTCACGACGGAAAGGTTTACGTCCGCCTCCAGCAAG
>CAKPYT010000032.1 GCA_934203075.1 uncultured Clostridia bacterium
TCAGTGAGGAAGTAAGACCTTTCTCTTGCGGCTGCAGGATTCCGGTCTATAGGCTTTTGGGTGGTACGATGACGTTTTTTCTCTAATGCCGATGCCTGCATTCGTGTCGTGGCAGAATGTGTGTCAAGGAGCACGTTGCATAGCGGCGGATTGTTCGAAAACGTCAGGTTTTCGACCGGACGAAAAAACGGCTGGAAACGTGTTCTCGTCCGCAAGAAATAAAGAGAAAGAGCCGTTATTCCAAAGTGATGACGAGTTCTTCCTCCGTTTCGGCACAGGCCGGGGCTCGCACGAGTTTCGGCTTCGGCATTGCGCCTTGCAGCCGCAACTCCTCTTTACGTTTACAAATCACACGGTGCTGATAAAAGATGTAGGCAATACAACCCGTGATGCCTCCCAAACAGAAAATCAGGGTGAAATAATAGAGTATTTCCATCTTTTTGCCTCCTTTGCTTATAGTGTAACAGTGGAGGGCGGCAAAGATTTGCTTGTTTTGTCGAAAACGGCCGAAGACCCACGAAAAGGGCACGGAATCCGGAAAAGAGAACGGACTTGCGTCTTTTCAGCGACGAAAAGCAGTTCCTCTGCCGTAAAAACGAAACGGAGCCGCACGGCAGACTGCGGGAGAGTGTCGGAAATCGTTCGCACAGAAGAAAAAAGCAGACACCGGTAGGACAAAAGGCAAGCGTACGCGAAACTCCGCACCGCAAGGCGTCGGAGAAAGAAACAAGCGCAAAACGGGGTTCAAAGCGGGGCAAGAGGCGTCCTTTGTATGAGTTTTTTCGTTGCTGCACATACTTGCGGTATGAAAAAGCGAGCAAAAACTTTGAAAAGGGGAATTGCGGCGATCGGCTGCTTTTTGGCGGTTTGCCTCTGTTGGACGGCACACACCGATGCCTTTGCGGACGAAACGGATCTGGTGCATTGTCTGCAGGAGGCAGAGCAGGTACGAACCGTCGTTGCGGTGGAGATCGGGGACGGATGCGTCATCGGCGTGCGGCTGCAGAAGGTTTATCTGGCGTCACAAAAAGAAGAACTTTTGCAGGAAATCGAAACCAAAGCAAAGGCAATGGGCTACGAAACGGTGGCAGTGTTTTGCGATATGAAGCAGGTTGTTGCGTTGGAACGGCTTGCGGAGCGCATCCGTGCGGGAGACGAAACGGCGCGTTTGCAGGCTGCCCGGTATCTGGGAAAAAGCGGGGAAGAAGGCGTGGACGGCCCGACAGGGAGTTTTTGAGTCGCTGCTCTGCAGGGAAAGGCATCGGAAAAGAAACGGCAAAAGCGTACTTTGTCCGAAAGGCTAAAGGATAAGAGAAGGGGTTTCAAACCGGTTTTCCGACAGAAAAGGCATCGGCAAAAATCCGCCGTTTTGTAGGTCGTACCGTGGCCTTACCGGGGGGATTTTTTTTGTTTGCCGTTGCTTTTTTTGTGTTTTTGCCGCCGACCCGGCAAGAATACTTGACAAAACCGCGGGGAAAGGGTAACATCCTGTTATCAAATATTCTTTGGGGCAAGGTGAAATTCCTTACCGACGGTATAGCCCGTGAACGCAGTCCTGCGCCGAGCGAGTGAAATTCTCGCGCCGACAGTAAAGTCTGGATGAGAAAAGAATGATATCGCAGAAATGCGAAGCGTTTGCCCTCGTTTTGCGAGGGTTTTTTCTTTGCCCGTGCGGAGGAAGTTATGGAACAAAACAAACAAAGCAAAGCCTCGACGATTGCAAAAATCGGGATCCTTTCAGCCGTCGGCACCATTCTGTACCTGTTCGTAAAATTCCCGCTGCCGTTTTTTCCGTCCTTTTTGGACATTCAGTTTTCCGAATTGGCAGGACTGTTGGCAGGGTTTATGATGGGCCCCGTTGCCGGGATTGCGGTGATCGTGTTGAAGGGCCTCATCAAGATGCCGTTTTCCTCTACGGCCTGCGTGGGAGAGTTGGCGGATATTCTCATCGGGATTGCCTTCGTACTGCCTGCAGCATGGATTTATCGCAAAAAAAAGTGTGTCAAAAGTGCCATTCTCGGGCTTGCCGCAGGGTTGGTTTGTGCGACGGCGGTCGCCATCGTTGCCAATCGTTTTTTGCTGATTCCGTTTTATCTGGAGTTTTTCTTTCACGGCAGTTGGGACCCTCTGCTCGGGATGTGCAGTATGCTGAATCCGAATCTCACGCCGGAAAACTTTTACGAAGTGTATCTTTGGGCGGGCGTCCTGCCTTTTAACCTTTTGCGCGGTACCATCTCTTGTCTGATAACCTATTTCGTGTACAAACCGCTGCACAGACTGTTCAATCGCTTTTAAGGGAGTCCGGAAGGTTCGAAAAGCACTTGCCGCGAAAAAAGAAAAACCGACGCGGTTACGGCAGGCCATTGCAAAAAGGAAGAAAATCCGTTATAATGGAAACCATGAAACAAAAAATCATTACGAATTCGCCGGAGGAAACGGTTCGGTTCGGCAAAGAATATGCCCGTTCGCTGAAAGAAGGAGACGTCGTTCTGCTGTGTGGGGAAATGGGCGCGGGGAAAACCTGGTTTGCCAAAGGGGTGGCACAGGGCCTCGGCATTACGGAACTGGTCACCAGCCCGACGTTTGCCATTCATAATATCTACGAGGGAAAAACGACGCTGCATCATTTTGATTTTTACCGCATCACGGCGGAGGAAGCGGCGATCCTTGGATTAAGCGAATTTTTCGGCAAAGGGGTTTGCCTGGTGGAATGGGCGCAGAACGTTGCGGAATTGTTGCCGAAAGGATGTAAAGAGGTGTCGATCGAGAAAACGGGCGACGAAACGAGGGAGATTACTTATGAACGTTTTGATGATTGATACGTCCGGAAAACATCTGACGGTTGCGGTGCAAAAGGGCGAGCGAACGTATTGTCGTTTTGACGAGTGCAATTTGCAGCACAGTGTGCGCCTGAACGTGTTTATAGAAGAATTGTTGCAGGAAGCACAGTTAACGCTGGCGCAAATTGACGTTTACGCCTGTAACGTAGGACCCGGGTCTTTTACGGGAATCCGCGTGGGGGTAGCAACGTTAAAAGCGTTTTTGACGGTCTATGAAAAAAAAGCGGTGGCCGTCAACTCTTTGGAGATTCTTGCATATAATACCAAAGGGCGAGTGGAAACCGCCATGGATGCCGGCCGCGGCTATTGGTACGTGGCAGAGTTCGAAAACGGGCAATGCGTGAAAGAGCCGTATCTCTCCGAAGAACGGCCGCAAAACGCCGTTTTGTTCGAAGAAGCCAAAAATAATTCGCAAGAGTTTGTGGCGGTCGTACTCGACAAAGTGCGGCGCGGTGCGTATGCGGAAAAGCTTTCTCCCTTGTATTTAAGAAAAAGCCAGGCAGAGGTAGAACGTGAACGAAAAGGTTGAGGTTCTTTTTGCGGAGGCAATCGGCGAATTGCAGCGGATGGAACAAATCTGTTTCGGAACCGAAGCGTGGACGGCGGAAACAATGGAAGCATGGTTTTCTCTTCCGACGGTGCGTTTTTTCGGCATACGGGAAAGAGGTCTTCTTTTCGGGTACGTTTGCGCGGACTATCCGGAGAGCGACTGCGTTAAAATCAACAGTCTTGCCGTTTTGCCGCAATATCGCCGGAAGGGCATGGCGACGCGTCTGATGCGGTTTGCGTTGCGGCAGGGCGCACGGGCGGGCAAAACGTATGCCGTGCTGGAAGCGGAGGCAACCAACCGTGCGGCTTTGGCTCTGTACGAGGCCATGGGGTTTCGGGCGGCGGCAATCGACCCGCATTACTACGGCACGGGCCGGCACGCCCTGGTGATGGTGCTGCATGATCTTACAAATTTTCGGTAAAAAAACGGTATACCGAACCAATCACGATTCAATACGAAAGGCTGTGCTCTTTTTGCACGGATGGGGTGGAAACAAAAACAGTTTCGACTCCGTTTTTTTTACTTTGCCTTATCGCACCGTGGCTTTGGATTTGTGGGGGTTCGGGGAAAGCGACCCGCCGGACGAGGCGGGCTGGAGCACGGCAGACTATGCCGATGCGGTTGCGGAATTTCTGCGCCGCCTGGATCTGACCGGTGTGGACGTGGTAGCGCATAGTTTCGGGGCACGTGTTGCCATACAGCTTGCGGTAAGGCATCCGCAAGCGGTAAACAAACTGCTGCTTACGGGGGCGGCGGGGCTGAAACCGGCATTTTCTCTCAAAAAGAAACTGCGCGTGCTGCAATACAAAACGGCCAAACGCCTGCAAAGGGTATTTCCCGTTTCGACGGATCGTTTTGGCAGCCGCGATTATCGGGCACTGACGCCGCAGTTAAGGCAAACGTTCCTTTTGGCGGTGAACGAGGATCTTTCGCCGCTGGCAAAAAAAATCGGATGCGAAACGTTGCTGTATTGGGGCAAAGAGGATGCGGAAACGCCGCTTTCCATGGGAAAACGTTTGCATCGTCTGATTGCGGACAGCACGCTGATTTGTGTTTCCGGCGGGCATTTTGCCTACCTGAACCGATCCTTCGGGTCGGTTGTCAGAAATTTTTTCGGGGGCGTGGTTTGACGGTATTTTTTTCTTGTTTGTTAGCAACCGTTGCGGCGGCGTTCGCCGCTTACGATTGGCTGCATTTTTTTCAGCAAACACACTATCGGCCGAACGGCGCTTTCTGGCGGGCGGCGCAGTTGCGCCCCGTCCGTTTGAATTTCGTTTTGGGTGTTTGCGGAACCGCCGCCGGTTGTTTCGGTTGGTATTGGAGTGTACCGTTTTGGGTCGCCTCGGTTGGCAATACGCTGTTTTATCGGCGCAAAACAAAACTAAAATTTACCAAACGGCTTTGTCGGTTATACGCCGCGGTGGTTTGCGGTGCCGCTTTGGGGAATCTTTGGGTTTGCGGGGTGGCGGTGCCGCTTGTTCCGCTGGCGGTTTGTGTGGCCTGGGCGGTAATGCTTCCGTTGGAAAGCGGCATTTCTCTTTTTTACGTGCAAAAGGCAAAACGGAAACTGAACCGGTCGGCCTGCCTGAAAATCGCCGTGGTGGGCAGTTATGCCAAAACGACGGTCAAAACGTTTCTCGCCGAAATGCTCGGCGGAACTTATCGTGTCTGCGCTACTCCGAACAGCTACAACACCCCGCTCGGCATTGCCCGTACCGTCAACAAAAAATGGCGCCCGACGGACGAAATTCTGATTGCGGAGTTCGGGGCCAGAAGAAAAGGCGATATTCGCACGCTGACCAAACTTTATTCGCCGGATCTTTTGGTGTACACGGGGCTTGCTGCCTGCCATCTGCAAACGTTCGGCAGCATGGAGGGGGTGCGCTGCGCTAAATACGAAGCGGTACAGTATGCAAAAAGCACGGCGGTGGCGTTTTTTCAGTTGCAGGACGATTCGCTGCTTCCGTTGTATCGAAAATGTCCGCTGAAAAAGGTTGCGGTAAAACAGCAGGCGGCGGCAGAAACGACGGACGGGGTCACGCGGTTTACGCTGCGCTACGGGGGCGAAATCGTGCCGCTTCAAACGACGCTGCTCGGTTCGCATCAGCTGCAGAACGTGGCGCTTGCCGCCGCCGTTGCCGAATGGATGCACGTCCCGAAGGAGCAGTTGCAAAAAGCGGTGGTGAACCTGCGCCCCGCTCCGCATCGGCTGGAAGCAACGTTTCAGAACGGATTGTGGATTATAGACGATTCGTTCAACGCCAACGAAAAAGGCGTACGTGCGGCAATGGACGCCATCCGTTCGTTTGAGGGAAGGAAGTACGTGGTAACTCCCGGTGTCGTGGAGCAAGGGCGGGCAACACAGGCCGCGAACGAGGCGTTTGCGGCGGAACTTTCTTTGGCGGACGGAATCGTGCTGTGTGGGCCGAACGAGGCTTTTTTGCGAAGCGGGCTGCAAAAGGCAGGGTACGACGGGTTGATTTTATCTGCCGCAACGCCGCAGCAGGCGGTGGAGCTCCTGCAGCCGTATTTTCGCACCGGGGACGTTCTGCTCTTCGAAAACGATTTGCCGGAGTCTTTCGAAAGTCGTTCGAGGTTTCATCGAAAAGGGAGGATTCAAAAATGAATATAGCGGTTTTATACGGCGGAAAAAGTTGTGAGCACGATATTTCCGTCATCACGGGGAAAATGGTTGCCGGGGCACTTTCCGCAACCGATCGTGTGTACGAAATATACGTTTCGCCGCAGGGGAAGTGGTTTCTTGCAAATTCCGTTGCCACAGTGGCAGAGTTTGCCAATGAAAAAGCGCGCAAAAAACTGAAGCCGGTTTGCGTCACGGCGGATAGCGATTTTGTTTTTCGCCGCAGGGGAAACCTGCTGGTGCCGCTGTTTCGCATCGATTGCGCCGTGTTGTGCTTTCACGGGAAGCACGGCGAGGACGGATGTGTGCAGGGGCTTTTGGAACTGATGAACGTGCCGTACACCGGCTGCGGGGTGACGGCAAGTGCCGTCGGTATGGATAAGGGGCTGACCAAGCGCGTTGCAAGGGAGGCGGGGTTGCCGGTATTGCCGGGCATCGAGGTGGAAAAGACGACGTCCGCCGTGGTGGATCGCCTTGCAGAAATGGGTTTTCCGCTCATAGTAAAGCCGGTGGAACTCGGTTCCAGTATCGGCATCGGCGTCTGTCACACACGGGAAGAATTGATTCGGCGCATGCAAACGGCTTTTTTGTTTGATACGCGTCTGCTGGTGGAGCCTGCCCTGCAGGATTTTTACGAAGTGAATTGCTCCGTTCTGCAAAAGGAGGGGCAAATCGTCGCGTCTCCGCTGGAAAAACCCTTGTCCCACAGCGAAATTCTGACCTTTGCGGAAAAATACCTGCAGGGGCAGAAATACGAGGGCAGGGTTTTCCCCTACGAGTGCGACCTGGCGGAGGAAATCCGCGCGGGCGCGGTGGAGTTGTATCGTGCGCTGCATTGCAGCGGAGTGGTGCGTGTGGACTTTTTAATCAGCGAAAACCGTTGGTACGTTAACGAAATCAATACCATACCGGGGTCTCTTGCGTACTATTTGTGGGACGATATGCCAAGCTTGCTTCGCTCCCTCGTGCGGGAAGCAAAAGAAACTCATGCCGCAAAACAAAAGTTGACGTTTGCCTACACCTCGCACGTCCTCACTTGCGGGGGAGGAAAGGGAAAAAGTTTTTGAAGCATCGTGCGTCAGAATTTTTGCAATTGTTTTTGTCGTTCAAAAGCCTCCGGACCTTTTCGGTCCGGAGGCTTTACGCAAAATTTAACGGCTGCGGAATCGTTTTCCGTTTCCGGTTTTGTTTTTTTTCGCGGGCGTTGTTCTGCGGCGTACGGTGGTTTTTCCACAGCGCTGCAAAAAGGCGAATCAGGAAAGAAAAAAGGGGTTTTTACGATTCTTGCTTTGAAAGAAAACAGCACGTGGCTACGAATAGAGCCGGTTCAGCCGCGCGACCGTGGCCTTTAAATCCGCAATCAATTCTTTTGGCTGCAATACTTCTACGGCGTCGCCGAAGCTCAGAATTTTGCTTTTCAGTTCCGCATCGAGCGGAAGTTTGGTTTCGGCAAAAATTCCGTTTTCGGTTTCCCGAATACTTTCCACCCCCAGCCATTCTTCTACGTCGCCCAAAACCGTCGGCGCAATTTTTAACAAAACGTCTCCGCATACCGCATCGGTGTTCAGTTCTTTCGGTTGAGACAGATCAAACGGACGGCGCTCAAAGTGCTTTGTCAACGGTTGAATCTGATAGATGCGGGATATTTTGAACAGCCGGAATTCGTTTCGCATATGGCAAAATGCGTAGACGTACCATAAATCTCCGTTCACGGCAAGGGCATGCGGTTCGATTTCGCGCGTGGTCTTTTCGCCTTTGCGGGAGTGGTAAACCAATCGGCAAACCGTTTGCTGAGCAATGGCACGCTCCAGAACGGAGACCTTGTCCTTATTGGAGGTGGACAGTGTGGAAGATAAAAACAACTGATTGGTCTGCAGTACGTAGTTCTGATCCTTCAATTGCGAAAGAGCCAGGAGTTTATCCAGAATTTCGCGGTTGAGGGCATCGTCCACCATGGCGTCGTAACTTTTTACGCTGTTGATAATACGGCTGAATTCATCCTTTGTGAAATACAGGTTGCGCAGTTTAAAATTCTCCTGAATGCAAATGCCCCCGTTCGGCCCGCTGGTGGAGTAGATGGGCACGCCGGCCTCGCTTAAAACGTTGAGATAGCGAAAAACCGATCGGGTAGAAATTTCAAATTTTTCCGCAAGTTCCCGCGAGGTTACCTTTTGTTTATCCAGAAGGGTCAGTAAAACCCCTAAAATCACGTTGCTTTGCATAAAACAGTCTCCCAAGGAAAAATTTTTTCAAAAATATTATATAACTATGACAAGCGTATGTCAATATTCTACTGCTACAATAGCGGCGAGAACCAAAGAAAAGGAGAAATCAAAATGACAAATCGCTGGGAAACGATTTTACAGGAACAAATTAAAAAACATACGGCAAAAGAGATGATGCACCGGACGCCGCAGGAGGCACCGCGCAGAAGAACTCTCCCGGTCTTTGAAGTGCGTCGAAAGACGGAATCCTCCGCCTTTGCCCGTTTGCTGCGCCAGTGCGGGCTGCAGAACTAACCGTGCGGCGTCATCAAAAGCAGCGGTTTCAGGCGTAAGCAGAAAGGAGATTTTATGAAAAACAAAGAGCAATCCGAGAAAAAACAATTCGACCTGACGGTGGAAGGGGCACGGAAAATGTTTCGGGAACATCTCGAAAAGACGCCGTCGTATCTGAAATTTGTGCAGGGGGACGTCCTGGATTTTTTGGAAGTCTTCGCCATGGGAGAGGAATCCCTGACGCAGCAAGACGTACGGGCATTGCTCCGGGGGTTGGAGGAGGATCAAACCTTGACGCAGCAAGAATCCCAAAAAATATGGAAAGAGTACCTGGAAAAGAAAAAACTGACGGAGTTTACGGACTTTGCCTATATGCGAGGTTGTCGCCGCCTGCCCGACTGGAACGGTTATGAAGTGTATGAGCCTGTATACCCCGAAATGGTATGTGTCGGCTTGCCGTTCGTGTTCCTCGTGAAAGACGGGAAAGTGCGGGCGAGCGACCCGCAGGAAACCTTTGCCTACCGGGCCTATCAGGACGAACTGAAAAAACAAAAAAGAAAAGCGCGCAGAAAACAAAAAGAAGAGGAAAAGAAATCTTGTTCTGCCGAGAAGAGCGAGGAAGCAAAGAAGTAAAAGCCGGGACATGGGAAGAGTGCAAAAGACGGAACGGGCAAAATGCCCGAAGGAGGGAGAAGCCCGGATCTGCCCCGAAGATTTTGAAAGAGGATGCAAGAAGTAAAAGATACAAAAATGCTCCGGAAAGAGGGGCCTCCGGTGGGGTTGCCGGGGGCTTCGTTTTTTTTGTTGGATTTTGCATATAAACCTGCAAGAACCGGGAAGAACGGCGGAACCGGCGAAAGGCGGAGGGGAAAAGGGCGTTTTGCCTGCAGAAGCAAGAAGAAAGAAAAAGGCACGATCGTCGTGCCTTTTTCTTGTTTTAGGGAGAAGGGACTTAAAAATAGCGGGAGGTGCGGCTTTTACAAATACAAATCTTGCGGGGATCGTCCTTTCCGAAGGGGAGCGGGTTCCCGTCGGAACCGCAAGAATCGGTCCGGGATCCTTCCGGTGCAAAATACAGCCGGGCAAAGGGGTGGGGGCGATGACGGGAGGCGGTTTCAGTCTTGGCATTGCTCCCGAATCGCACGTGCCACAATCTCCGTTCCGTCGGCAGCGGTTGCAGCACAGTTTTTGCGGAAGGTATCCGCCTTGGCGGCAAGTGTGTCAAACAGCGCGTAAAGCGCCGCTACGGAAAGTTCGTCCTCATCGAGAGAAAGCAAACACCCGCGTTGCGCAAAGTAGGCGGCGTTTTGTGCCTGTTCGCCGCGCGTGGCCTTTTTGAGCGGAACCAACACGCAAAGTTTTTGCATGGCAACCAATTCGCAGGCGGCGTTTGCTCCCGCGCGGGAAAGCACAAAATCGCTTGCGGCCAATACGTCCGAAAGAGCGGGGCAAAATTCCGTTTGGAAGAAATGCGGCATCGTTATGTCGGCGCGTTTGCCTTTTCCGCAAACCAGAAACACATCAAAACGTTCGGTGAGTTGCGGCAGGTTGCGATACACAAAACGGTTCAACGCCGTTGCTCCGGTACTTCCTCCCATAACGCACAAAAGGGGCCTCGTGCCGCTTGCGTGGGCAATGGCTCTGCCTCGGAGGGCAGAGGCCGTTGCATATTCCTGTCGCAGGAGAGCTCCGACACATTCGCCTCTCGGCAGCGGAAAGCAGCAGAAAACCCTTTGTGCAAAGCGTGCGCAAATGCGGTTGGCAAGACCCATGGATCGGTCGCTTTCATGCAGCCAGAAGGGAATGCGCAGTCGCCGTGCCGCAAGACATACGGGAAGAGATACATAGCCGCCCTTGCTGAAGATCAGTTGCGGCTGCACGGTTTTCAGAATTTGAAAGGCCTTTCGATAGCTTTGAAACAATCGTACCGGTACGGAAAGGTTTGCCCACAGTTTGCCCCGTTGCAGTTTGGGGGCGGTAAGAGGATAAAATACGGTTTTATGCGCTACGCTTTGCAACAGCGGTTCGTCCGCCGTTCCGCCCACGTAAAACAGGTCGAATTCGGTTTGGGGAAGTTGCTGCATCACAGCGACGTTCGGCAGCACGTGTCCTCCCGTGCCTCCGCCGCAAAATAAAATTTTCTTCATAGTTTTATTATATCTTGCCGGCAAAAAAACATACCATAGGAAGGGCCCTGCTTTGTTGCGTCTTTTTTCTGAAAAGGCTTTTGCTCTTTTCTTTGCAGCAAGATCAAAAGCGGGGAGAGGATCCGGGCGTATATTTTTGCGGCTTTCGGAACCGGGCGGGAAGGGGGAAGGCTCCCGGCATATCGGCTCGTTTTCCTTCGGAAAGGGGGGAACACGAGCGTTTTCGGCAAAGAATATTGACTTTTCGCCGTATCATTGTTATACTACTCGGCAAGGAGTCGCTTTTTTCGGAAAAGAAAAGCGACATTCCCGACCAGAA
>CAKPYT010000033.1 GCA_934203075.1 uncultured Clostridia bacterium
GGATTCCAAGTGTTCCGCCGCTGTTTTGGTGTAAAAACAAGTCGTATCCTTTCCGGTATACGCGTTAATCTGCCCACCGATATCCTCGATAAACTCCGAAATCTCCTGTGCGGAGCGGTGTTCCGTCCCCTTGAAAACCATATGTTCGATCACGTGCGAAATACCGTTCTCTTCGGGTGTTTCCATGCCGCTGCCCACGCCTACCATGACAGCCAGGCTGACGGAATATAAATGCGGCATTTCTTCCACAAAAACTTTCAATCCGTTTTTTAATTGTATCGATTTCATTTTTCCTCTCTGTTATCTTATGTTTTCACTAACGGTAACGACTCTAAACCCGTTTTGCCGATAAAAATCCAGAATTCTCGGTAAAGCCAACAACGTATCCGCCGTGGGATGCATCAAAACCAAATCTCCGTTTTCAATTTTTGCCGTCGCTCTCTTAAAAATCAAGTCACTGCTTTTATCGCGCCAATCGATAGTATCTTTGGACCACATCACAGTTCGATACCCGAGGTCTGCCGCGGCTTGCAACGTTGCCTCGCAAAAAGATCCGCTCGGCGGGGCAAACAAATTGGTATGCACCCCGCTAAGCACCTCCACGACCGACTGCGCATTAAAAATTTCTGCCTCGTTTTGTTCGTAATTCAATGCCTTATGGTTTTGATGAAAGTACCCGTGATTGCCGATTTCGTGCCCGTCCTTCACAATCTTATTCAACGCCTCTGCGTTCTTTTCCGCCCAGGACCCGCCGACAAAAAAAGTGGTTGTGACCTGATACTCGCGGAAAATACGCAACATTTCGTCCAGATATTCCGTTCCCCAATAGACGTTTACCATTAAAGAAACGTTCGGTTGGTTCGCATTTCCGTGATAAATCGGAGACAACTTTGCGCTGGATACGCTTTGACGATCCGACCAGAGCCCGACAACCGCCACTACAGTAACGACTAACACTATTATAACATTACTTATGAAATTGCGGAAAACTTTTTCATAACTTTTTTTCACAAGATCCACCCTACAGTAATGTATGCGGAATCATGCCGTTTAGACCGTAAAAGAAAAGACAGGCCGAAGCCTGCCTTTCCGTTATTTCACGTTAAGAAAGTTTTTTCAGAAGTTTCAGATCGATTCGACCTTTTTCATCGATTTTAATTACCTTAACTTTCACCTGATCGCCGATATTTACAACGTCCGTCACCTTTTCTACCCGCTCTTTGCTGAGTTTTGAAATGTGAATCATGCCGTCTTTCCCGGGAGCCAATTCCACAAACGCACCAAAATCCATAATGCGAACGACCTTACCCTGGAATTCGTCGCCGACCTCCGGATCTTTTGCAATGCTGAGAATGATTTGTTTCGCGCGTTCGGACATCTCTGCATCACTGGTTGCGATAAACACCGTGCCGTCATCCGTAATATCGATTTTTACGCCGGTTTCTTCGATAATCTTGTTGATCACCTTGCCGCCGCTGCCGATCACCTCGCGAATTTTCTCCGGATCGATCGTGAAGCTGATAATCTTGGGGGCGTATTTGGAAAGTTCTTTGCGCGGTGCCGGCAAAACTTTTAACATTTCCCCGAGAATGTGCATTCTGCCGACTTTTGCCTGTGCCAAAGCTGTTTGCAGGATCTCTTTATCGATCCCTTTAATTTTAATATCCATCTGGATGGCGGTAATGCCGTGTTCCGTCCCTGCGACCTTAAAGTCCATATCGCCGAGAAAATCTTCCAGCCCCTGAATATCGCTCAGCACCACAACTTTATTCTGCGATTCATCCTTCATCAATCCCATTGCAATGCCGGCAACAGGCGCTTTGATCGGTACGCCTGCATCCATCAACGCCAGCGTGGAACCGCATACGCTTGCCTGCGAAGTGGATCCGTTGGAACTCACAACCTCACTGACCGTGCGGATGGCATACGGAAATTCTTCTTCGTTCGGGATTACAGGTTCCAAGGCCCGTTCCGCAAGTGCGCCATGCCCGATTTCTCTGCGGCCGGGGCTGCGCAACGGACGTGCTTCTCCCGAAGCGTACGGAGGCATGTTGTAATGATGCATGTAGCGCTTAAAGGTATCGTCATCCAAACCGTCCAATTTCTGCACATCGGAAATTGTCCCCAGCGTTACACTGGTGATAACCTGCGTCATCCCGCGAGTGAACACGCCACTGCCGTGCACGCGCGGTAATACTCCGGCTTCGCACCAAATGGGGCGAATTTCATCCGTTTTGCGGCCGTCCGGACGGATCCCCTCGTTAATGATACGGCTACGGACCGCCTTCTTTTTGATGCCGTACAATGCGTCCCCGACGTACGGAAGAACGGATTCATCATTCTGGAAGTGTTCCAACACGTCCGCCGTAACGGCATCCTCGTTCTGCTGCCGCTTCGAACGATCGAACTCCTTCATGGCTTCCGTCATTTTTTCGGTTGCATATTCTGCGATTTTGTTCTGAGCCTCTTCCGGAACGACGTGAAGTTTCGGTTGAATCTTCTGTTTGCCGACGCAGGATACGATATATTCGATAAATTCACACTGTTTTTTAATTTCTTCGTGGCCGAACAGAATCGCATCCAGCATTTCCTGCTCGCTGATTTCCTGCGCTCCCGCTTCCACCATCATGATTGCGTCTTTTGTACCGGAAAGGTTCAGTGCCAAACGACTCTTTTCGCGTTGAGCGTTATCCGGATTGATGACGTAATGCCCGTCCACGAGCCCGACAACGACACTGCCCGTCGGTCCGGCAAACGGGATATCCGAAATCGAAAGAGCGATCGAAGAACCGATCATGGCGAATACTTCCGGCGGAATGTCCGTATCGACCGAAAGCGCCGTAGCAACCACAGCCACATCGTTGTAGAACCCTTTCGGGAACAACGGCCGAATGGGGCGGTCGATCAGGCGAGACGTCAGAATCGCTTTATCGCTGGGGCGCCCTTCTCTCTTTTTGAACCCGCCGGGGATTTTCCCGACGGCATACATCTTTTCTTCGAAATCTACGCCGAGAGGAAAGAAATCGATGCCATCTCTTTCTTTATCCGCTAACGTAGCGTTTACCATCACTACGGTATCGCCGCAACGAATCACACAGGAACCGTTCGCTTGTTCTGCATATTTACCGATTTCGACGCTGACTTTTCTTCCGCCGATTTCCGTTTCGAATACGTCGTACTTTCTGTTACCGATTTGTTCTTGCTTTCTGATAAATTTTTCCATATTACCTCCACACCGTCACTACCGAAAAAAAGGACGGTATTCGCCCGTCCTCTTTTTTTGGATTATTTTCTGATATCCAAGTCTACGATAATCTTTCTGTAAGATTCCAGCTTCGTTGCTTTCAAATAATCTAACAAACCACGTCTTTGACCAACCAATTGCAACAGACCGCGTCTGGAGTGATTATCGTTCTTGTGCACTTTCAGGTGCTCTGTCAGGTGATTGATCCGTTCCGTCAGAAGTGCGATTTGCACTTCCGGAGAACCGGTATCCCCTTCTTTACGACCATACTGTGCGATGATTTCAGCTTTCCTTGCCTTATCCATTTTTCAATTCCTCCGTTTCTTTTGATTCGCCGCATTCGCAGAGTCCGTCCGGAGCACGCAACACCGAGAATACGGTAATTTACTTGTACAGTCTACCACAAAAAACGAGTGCTGTAAAGAGAAAACCGCAAACTGCCGGAAAAGTTTTCAAAAATCATTCCGGATTCGCTAATTTACTTCCCGCAAGACGTTTCGTCCAAAAACAAGCGCTCTTTCTTGCGGCAAATCTCCTGCACGTTTCCGACGTACCAAGCGACGTCTTTCGCATTTGCGGCTCTTTCAATTCTGTTTTCTTTCCCGAAAATACGTTTCGAAATCGCCCCGCTGCCGCAAGCCAATACGGAAGTCGTTTCTTCCATATTGTCTACGTTATATCTGCAAACATATCCCGGAAGCGTAAACCCGACGTTTTCCAGGTTGGCAGACATATATTTCTGACGATACAAGTAATACGGCTCGTACCCTGCAGAAGAAAGCGTTCGATGTGCATATTCTATCATCTGCTGAACGGTATCGTTTTGCTGCAATTCTCCGTTCTGTTTCAATTCCGCGCCACGCTTCAGGGCAAGGGAATGTACCGTAACGTTTTGCGGGCGTATTTTGCAGATCTCGTCGATACCGAAACAAAACCCCTCGAAACTTTCTCCCGGAAGACCTGCAATGAAATCCGCATTGACGACAAACCCGTACGGCCGAACCGCTTCAAACGCTTCATAAATTTGCCGGACGGTATGCCGCCTGCCAATGCGATCCAGGGTGGACTGACAGAACGTCTGCGGATTTACAGAGACACGGTTCACGCCATAACGGGCGAATACGTCGAGTTTTTCCTTTGTGATCGTATCCGGACGGCCGGCTTCTACCGTAAATTCCTCGTGCGGAATCTCCGAAACGGTACGAACAACCTCTTCCAGCGGAACTACGTCCAAAGAAGTCGGCGTGCCCCCTCCGATGTAGAGATTTTTACAGTGGTATTTGCCGCTCTGCAAAATTCTCTTTGTTGCGTTAAGATCGTAGAAAAGCGCATCGAGATACGGCTGCACGAGCTTCTGCATTTTGCCGATTTCTCCACCCGAAAAGGAACAATAGCTGCATTTCGAAACGCAGAACGGGATACCGACGTAAACGTCCGTATCACAATCGTTCCCCTTGTGCATTCCCTCTTGCTGCAGCAGAATTCGTTCCGCAAGCCGGATCTTTTCTTCCGAAACGTCATACACTGTGCGAAATATCGTTTCGAAAGAGCCGAATTCCTCCTTCAATTCCCTCGCGAGCTTCGTGGGACGGATCCCTGTCAGCGCTCCCCAAGGGACAAAAGTTCCGGTTGCCTGCTTCAGACACTCGTATATGGCACATTTGGCATTTTGTTTTACAATCTTTTTGCGCTGCAATTCGTTCCGATAGACTGCCGGGTGTTTTTTTACGACACAATAATCCCGGTAAACCACCGTATGCGACACTTCACTCCCGTCCTGCTCGCAAAAATGATAAATATCCGCCAACGGCTGCACTGCAATCTGAAACGGCTCGCGAAAGAAGAGCTTTGCTTCGTCAATCAATTCGGAAGCAAAAGACGTATTGGTGTAGAGCTTCATACTTCACGCTCCGCCGCAAGAACATCTGTATTGTACTTCCGTTCAAAATCCAAAGTCGTCTGCTCGTTGTGCCCGGGATAAACCGTATAATTCCCCTCAAGACGAGCCAATCGTCTTAAACTGCGGTTCAAATCGGCACGATTTCCATCGTCCAGATCCGACCGGCCGACACATAAATGAAACAGCGTATCGCCGGAAAACAATTTATCGTCTATCAGGTAACAAACCCCGTCAAACGTATGCCCAGGAGTGTGAAGCACCTTGACCGAAAACGGGCCGATGTGCAACGTCTGCCCGTCCTGTACGAAATTCGTAACGCCAACATCTCTCGCAGGAATGCGATAGTGTTCGCATTTCATATCAAACGGAGGATCGTTTGGCGTGTCGAAAGCATACACCGGAACGGGGAAACTTTGTAAAAAAGTTTTTACGCTGTAGCAATGATCGAAATGACGATGGGTCAAGAGCACGGCAAGCGGTTGCAGACCCAATTCTTTCAAGTGGTCTGCAATCGCCTTCCCTCCGGATCCCACGTCGAAAACAAGACAAACATCCCCTTCGGCAAGTGCATAACAATTTGTGGCAAGCGGCCCTACGGGCCAACAGTATACTTTTTTCATTACGTTGTAGTGCGGAACACATTGATTGTGTTCGGATATTTCCTCAATTCTTTCATCAATGCTTCCAATTGCGTATGGTCGGAAATTTCCACCGACACTACGGCAACGGCATTGTGATTTTTATCTTTTCTGGCATTTATGGACAAAATGGGCAACTTCTCATTGGATATAATGCGAGTGATATCCGCAAAAACATCTCCTTTGTCCTCACATTCGATTTGCAGCTGAGCACTGAAGGTAAAATCTCTGTTGTTGTGCTGTTGTGCCCACTCCGCTTCGACCAACCGTTCCGGTTCCAACCCTTTTACGGCAGGGCAATCCACGCGATGAATCGTGATGCCTCGTCCTCGCGAGATGTATCCGACAATCGAATCCCCCGGCACAGGCGTGCAACATTTCGAAAACCGAACGAGTAAATCGTCGTGCCCTTTAATCAAAACGAGGTTGCCGGCCCCTCCTGCCTTTGTTTTATCCTGCACGGGCTTATTTGCCGTCAGGACGTGAGCACGATAGAAGCTGATAAGTTTTACCAATACACGATTGGTCGTAAGAGAACCGTATCCTACCGCCGCATAGAGCTCGTCCATATCGGCAAGGGAATACCGATCGAACAAGAGCTTGACCCCGTTTGGCAGCAACAAATCGGACCAGTTGTAACCGCGGTGCTTTGCCTCGTCGATCAACATGTTTTTACCAGTCTGGATATACTCATCCTTCATTTCCCGACGGAAAAACTGGCGGATTCTGGCCTTTGCCGTAGGTGTTCGGACGATCTTCAGCCAATCACGCGAAGGTCCCTTCGAGTTTGCACTGGTGAGAACCTCCACACGATCTCCCGTTTTCAGAACATAATCGAAAGTGACGATTTTTCCGTTGACTTTGATACCGACGCATTTGTTCCCCACTTCGCTATGAACACGGTAGGCAAAATCCAATGCGGTTGCGCCGCTGGCAAGTGCTAAAACATCCCCCTTCGGTGTAAAAACGTAGACCTCGTTCGTGATGGAAACGTCCGTACGAATCAGATCCAAAAACTCCTTGGACTGGGGCAAATCGCCCTGATAACTTAATACATCGTTGACCCATTGCAGGGTTTCGTCAAAATCGGTTTTGCCCCGAACCCCTTCTTTATACTTCCAATGGGCGGCAATACCGAACTCGGCAACACGGTGCATCTCAACCGTGCGGATCTGAATTTCAAACGGGACACCTTTCTTTGTGACAACAGTGGTATGCAGCGATTGATACAGATTGGGCTTCGGCACCGCAATATAATCCTTAAACCGCCCCGGTACGGGCTTCCATTTTGCGTGGATTGCGCCAAGCACGTTATAGCAGTCCTTAACGGTATCTACAATGACACGCACAGCCGTGATATCGTAAATTTGCTCCAGGCCAACGTGCTGCTTTTTCATTTTGCGGTAAATGCTCATGTAGTGTTTTGTCCGGCCGGAGACTTCTCCATGAATCTCCAGTTCCTTCAGCACGTCGTACAAATCCGTAATGACGTCGTTTACCAAGACCTGTCGGTCTTGCTGCGTCTTTTCCAGATTTTCTGCCAGGAACTGATACGCCTCGGGATCCAGGTACTTTAAGCAAAGATCTTCCAATTCGCATTTGATGTGCGAAATACCGAGGCGCCCCGCCAGCGGGGCAAAAATATCCAGCGTCTCCTGCGCCATAGCCAATTGTCGGACTTTGGAAAGGTATTGCAAAGACCGCATATTGTGCAGACGGTCTGCGAGCTTGATAATCAGCACGCGAATATCCTTTGCCATCGCAAAGAACATTTTCCGCATGTTTTCGGCCTGCTCTTCTTCTTTGGACCGAAAATGCAATTGATCCAGTTTCGTTACACCTTTTACCAGATCGGCGATCTCGTCACCAAACTCCAAACGAATGAATTCATCCGTTACGTAGGTGTCTTCTACGGTATCATGCAGAAGAGCGGCACAAATTGCCGGCACGTCCAGACCGAGATCCACTATGATATCCGCAACCAAAACCGGGTGCGTAATGTACGGCCTGCCGGACGCGCGGAATTGCCCCTCATGTGCTTTCTCCGCAACATGAAAGGCTTTCAGAATTTCGTCCGTCTGATCCGGATAATAGTGTTTCACTTTCGAAATCAGGTTATCGATCGTGATTTCAACAGGTTCTTGATATTCCATAATGTAATATATTAGCACATTCCATACTTTTTCGCAAGTCGGTTACCGATGGAACAATCGGTAAAAGCGCGATTGCCCCAGATCCGTACGTTTACCGCCGGACACTTGATACTCAAAAGGATTCTCCCAGTTCTCCAACAACTGCAAATCCTCCAGAATACGACAGCAAAGTTCAAACTTGGCACGAGATTGCAGAAAGAGCATGCACTCCTGCCAGACTCCCTCTTTCGTGGCATGCCTGTGCTTGCAATCTTTTAAGGCAAAATAGGTTGCAAGACAGTCCTCCCGCGTGGGTTGAAGTGCAGTGACGCATTCCGGAAGGTCCTCCTGCGGGGGATAATACAACGTGTTTTCTCCGTAATCCGGCGTCCATTGGCGATAAACGCTCATCGCGATCGTTTCCGTGCCGTCCTGCGGGACGATCTCCGGAGAGATGAGGACGGTGTTTTGCCCCACATGCTGCAGTTCAAAAAAATCACAATAAAAATCGTCCAGACTCATTCCGCTTTGCTCCGTAAAACGCTCGAATTCCAGATAGGTAGCAAAAATGAGATACTTTGCGTGATTCTGCGCCATCCTTTCGCAAAACTGTTCGTGCGTGAGATAGGCGTGTTCCGAGAAATTACGATCCAGCAAATGCAAGGCGTAAATATCTTCGTAGCGGATTCCGTTCAACAGTGAAACGGAGCGAAGAATACCGACGTATCTCTTTTCAAAGAGATCGTATTCCATTTGGAACAAACACTCGACGACCGGTTTCAGCTTCAGGTACGGCAAATACTTCGCAAACCGATAAAATCCCTTGAGCGTCAAGCCGTTCTCGAATACTAATTTCAAATGGTTCCGGTCGGCCCCGAATGCGGAAACGCTTGCAACGGAGGATCGGGTGTAAAACGTGGGCACTTCCGAAGGCAAAAGCGGCTGAAGTTTTTTCAGGTCGTCGAAGAATCCTTCTTCCGTCATGGCAGCATCGTATACCATGTCATACACGTTTTCCGACGGTGTCGGCACACGATCGGCAAACCGGTCTTTTAAACGCAGGCAGAATTCAGTCAGCCGGTCTTCCGCTACGGAAAACCCGACGGACGCTTTATGCCCGCCGAAATGTAAAAGCAAGTCCTTGCAGGACGAAACGACTTCAAATAAATCAATATCGGACAACCCTCGGCCGGAACCGACGTAAACTCCATTACGCCGAGTCAATACAAATGCCGGAATTCCGAATTCCCGACACAAAGCGTTTGCACAAATTCCGCAGAGGCCGATCTTCCACGTATCATCGATTGCAATGGCTACCCGGTCTTTCCCGTCGATTTTTTTCTTTGCTTCGGTCAGCATTTGCTCGCTGAGCTTCTGCCGCTGTGCGTTACACTCCACCAGCCCGGAAACAATCCTCCCGTCGCACTGCTGCGCATGCAGCAACAAAGCCAAAGCCGGCTGAGGATCCCCCATGCGACCGGCAGCATTGATCTTAGGGCAAATCCGCAAAGCATAATCGTCCGTCGTGGGCAGAACTCCGCTTTTTAAATTCAGCAGTTTTTTTAGCCCGACGTGCGTAAAATGGTCGAGTGCGTATTGCAAAATCGCTCGATTTTCATCCCGCAGAGGCATCACGTCCCCGACAATGCCGACGGAAATTAAATCCGCGTAGCGCAAGGCGGTTTCTCTGTTCGACATTGCCTCGATCAATTTGAATACGACGGCACTCCCGCTCAGCAGCCCGAACGGATATCCCATTTTCGGGTTTACGCACAAACAGTCCGGCAGCTCTGCCGGCAACTCGTGATGATCCGTCACAATGACGGGTACCCCGTTTTCTTTACAGAACTCTACTTCCTGCCGATTGGAAATGCCGCAATCGACCGTCAGGACCAGATCGACATGCCGCTTTGCAAACGCCTTTTCCAACAGCTCCCGATGCATGCCGTAGCCGTCCTCCCGCGTGGGGATTACAATTTCGTGATCCAGGCAAAGCGAAGAAAAAAACAGAGACAAAGCGGCAGAAGCAGAAAGTCCGTCCGCATCGTAGTCGCCGTAAATTAAGATATGCCCTCCCTTTGCGCCGATTTCTTTTACCAGGCTAGCCGCTTCCTGCAGGTTGACCATTTCCGAGATTGCGTGAAACGTATTCTTTTCAAAAAAGTCTTTTGCGGTTTTCTCGGTTACACCGATGGAGGAGGCATATTCCGCAACGCGCTGTGAAACTCCAAACGTCTGAATCGCACGAACGTCACTTGCGTGGATGATTCTGTTTTTTTGTATGTAACTCTGTCTCATTCCATTGTCCTAACACAACCGGGTTTGTACAGGTTGTGATGATTCCATTTGCGTATTACTACAGTGTTGTAAAAAAGCCTTCCGTTCGGAAGGCTTTTTCGTTAAACTACAACTTTATCATTTTGTGGCGCCTTCTTTTTGGGTGCCGCTTTTTTCGGTTGATTTTTGTCTCCCTTCATTTTCATCAAAGCCCACAACGGAGCCGCCAAGAATACGGAAGAATACGTACCGGCAATCAAACCGACAATAATCGGTGCGGTAAACTCACGCAAAGTCGAAACACCAAGGATCGTTAACACCAATACCGCTATTAAAGTAGTGAGCGAAGTAAACAAAGTACGCCCTAACACCTGTTTTACCGAAATATTGGCAATTGCCTGGACGGTATCCCCGCCCATAAGTTTTTGATTTTCACGCACACGGTCGAAAACGACGATGGTGTTGTTGATAGAGTAGCAAACAATCGTGATGACAGCCGCAACGAACGTGCTGTTCATCTGCATACCGAGCAGACCGAATACTACCATGAAAGACAGCATAATCAAAACGTCGTGCAACAGTGCCAGCACTGCGGCGAGACCTGCCGCAAACCCGCCCAAAGAACGGAAGCGAATGATGATGTACACCAGGATGAAGGCCAAAGCAATACCCAAAGAAAGTAATGCGTTTGTAAACAACTGCTGGCTGACGACCGGACCGGTCGATTCGCGGTTCATCGTTACTGCGGCACTTTCCAGCCCGCTTACGCTGTGAATTCTGGCAGGGATTCCGCGGTATGCGGTATAATCGAAGTTTTCGCCGAGATATGCGGACAGGTTTTCTTTATCCGTAGCACTTAATTCCGAGCCGGAGTACAAGCGTTCCAGACTTGTCAGAACCGATTCTGCCTTTTCGCCTTCCACTGCCGTATGATTGATTTGGTTTTTGAAACTCATCTTAATAAACAATGTTCCGGCAAGAGTTTCCTTTTGCACGTTGCTCACTTCGATGCCCAAATCCGTTAAGGCGGCAGTCGCTTCGTTTGCGGCTTCCTGGAAGTTTTCCGCAGTCAATCCGGAGACTTCGATGTTCAGCTGCGTACCGCCGGCAAATTCGATACCGAGGTTGAAGCCGAACACAATCAGCAACACAATGCCGATGACCAGGATCACAGCAGGAATCGCAAACCAAATTTTGGATTTTTCTACCAATTTAAAATCTTTCTGCAAAAAATTCGGCATTATTGCACCTCCCTGCTGAGTCTGTATGCTTTCGCATTCGTCGGGCTCAACGGATATAAAAGTTTCAGGAACGTACGCGTCAGCAACAACGAAGAAATCATAGAAATGATAATGCTGAACAGCAACGTAATGGCAAAACCTTGTACCGTACCGGTAGAAAAGATCCAAAGCACGATGGCACCGATGATGGTCGTGATGTTCGAGTCCAGAATTGCGGACAACGCTTTACTGAAACCGTTATGGATGCAGGTTGAGATCGTTTTATTTTCGTGGCTGTTACGATACTCATCCTTGATACGTTCGAAAATAATGATGTTTGCGTCCACCGCCATACCGATACCGAGAATGATACCGGCAATGCCCGGCAGGGTCAATTGGGCAAACGGTAAAATTGCCAATGCCAGAATCATCAGGATCGTATAGCATACCAGTGCAATGCTTGCGGCAACCCCCATGACACCGTACAGGAGAATCATAAAGACGAAAATCAATACCAGAGTGATTCCGCCGGCAATCAGCATGGAACTGATGGCGTCTTCCCCGAGTTTCGGGCTGATGGTACGAACTTCCAACGCTTTATCAACAAATTCAATCGGATAAGCGCCGCTATTAATTTTGATGGCAAGATCGCTTGCCGTCGTAGCGTCTTCCAGACCCGTGATCGAACTGTATTTGCCGGAGATATGCCCGGACACCGTAGGCTGGCTGATAATTTCACCGTCCAGCAGGAAATAGATGCGATCCGTACCGTAATTCAGACTTTTCGTTGCCTCGCTGATTTGCTTTTGCCCTTCGCTGTTCAACGTGAGGCTGACACCGTAGGACGACGTATCCGTATCGTAATATGCGGCAGCGGACGTAATATTTTCCGGGCTGAGCGCAATGGTTCCGGTTTCCGAATCTTTCACGCGCACTACCAATTTGGCAGGTTTTGCCAAAATGCTGAATACGTCGGAAGAATCGTCCACATCCGGCACTTCCACACGCAGATTCGTTTGGTTCACCACAGACACAACGGCTTCGGTATACCCTTTTGCCGCAAGGCGTTTTTGAATGCTCATTGCAGTACCTGCAAGGGCATCGTCAAAATTTTCTATCGGATTTCCGTCGCTATCTGTCGTTTTCGCTTCAAACGTAACATAAACGCCGCCCTTCAAATCCAACCCGAGTTTGATTTGACTTAACGGCGATTTATAGTCGTACACACCGACAGGGAACGAGGGAATCACGGTAAATACGCCGACGAATAAAATCAGCAGCGCAATTACAATTAGCCAAATGATTGATTTCTTTTTAGTCATCCGGTTTTTGCCTCCTTACTTACACCCAATTAGTATATAATTATTTGCCTAATAAGTCAATATTTTATCGAATAAGATTTTTGAAAGTTCTCTGAAAACACAAAAAAAACGAGAGATTTTCCCCTCATGACGAAAAATCAAAACGTTTTCCAAACACATCGGATTCAAAACACATCCGGGAAATCGTTTTCACTTCGATGTCGATAAAAAAGCCGTGCATCAAAGCACGGCTTTTCGTTTCGTCTCTGCAGACTTTTGATTGAAAACGCTTTTCGACGACGCGACGATCTTTCCCTTACGAAAAAATTCACGTGCGCCCCGCTACAAAGCCGGTAAACTACCGGCCCCCCCCCCTTTTTTCGTTATCTTTTGCGATTCACACGGATCACTCCCGCAAGAATTCCGACAACGGCACAAACCAGAACGTCAATCAGGACGGATCCGATTTTGAACGAGCCCCCGAGCAAGGTAAAGATCAGGGCGGACACAACGGCAAACAAGACGCCGATCAGGGCTCCCTTCAACAGCCCTTTTTCCTCCCGGACGGCAAGAAAAACGCCGATGACGACACTCAGTATTTTAATTGCGAAATTGACCGCGGCATATGCTTTGGGGTCGATTGCAAAAAGTTTTGCAAAAAGGGCAAACAACAGAACTAAAGCGAGTGACACAACCACCGCAAACAGTGTACCCTTTAATATTTCACTTAACGTAACAGACTTTGTTTTTTCCATAACAAAAACCTCCGAAAGACTTCTGTTTCAGTCTATTCGAAGGTTTCTGAGTTTAGCACAAATTTACTATTTCGTTTCGTCCGAAGGCGTTTCCTGCGCTTCTTCTTTCGCCTCTTCCCGGATCGCTTCTGCTTTTACTACCTTTGTTTTGGGAGCTTCGCCTACGACCTCGGTATAGTCTTCGTCCACGACTTCTACGGTGTCCGTACCTTTTGCGGCAGCCGTAGAATTGATTTGATAAATTGCGTTACGCAAAATTCTCATATAGGTTTTGTTTTCGCCGGAACCGGTAACGATTACGAGCGTGTTGTCCGCAGCGATTTCCACGATATCGCCGATAATTCCGCCGATAGTCGTAATGCGCACGCCGACTTTCAACGCGTCGGACATTTCCTGCTGTTGCTTTTTACGCTTTCTTTGCGGCAAGATGAACAACAACACCATAGCAACGAGCATAACGCCCAACAACACGTATGACGTCCAACCCGGTGCTTGAGTCGTTCCCGTGCCGGAGCCGGAACCGGCTTCCTCCATCATCATTAAAAACTTTAACATAGTTTCTCCTTCTTCGTCGCCGCCCTGAGCGTACAACTTAATTGTATTATAACTGAATCCCGTACTTTTCACAACAGATACAGTGTAAATTCTTTGCGTTTCACTAAATTTTTATCGATTTTCCATAGTATTTTGCATAAAACTCTTCGCGGAAATCCAAGAGCGAATCCGTACGGATTGCTTCCCGCATGTTTTCCGCCAATTTCAGCAAAAACCGAATATTGTGAATACTCAGCAAAATTCCGCCCGTAATTTCTTCTGCGTTGATCAGGTGCCTTAAATATGCCCTTGTAAAATTACGGCAGGTGTAGCAATCGCATTCTTCATCCAAAGGGGCAAAATCCTCTTTATAGATTGCGTTCCGCACGACAACCTTTCCTTTGGACGTCATTGCCGTGCCGTTCCGTGCGATGCGGGTCGGCAGAACACAATCAAACATATCGATTCCTCGAATTGCCCCTTCGATCAAATAATCCGGGGTGCCGACGCCCATCAGATATCTTGGCATATTTTTAGGATAGTACGGCTGCATTGCATCCAGCATGTGGTACATCACCTCACTCGGCTCCCCTACGGAAAGCCCTCCGACCGCAATGCCGCAGGTCGCATGCCGAGCCGTTTCCTTTACGCTTTCCAAACGTAAGTCCTCAAACATATTGCCCTGAATAATCGGAAACAGCATTTGCTTGCCGTTCTCGTGCACTTTTTCGCAACGTTCCAACCAGCGGAACGTCCGATACATTGCTTTGGTTGCGTCCGCTTTACTGCACCCGTACGGCGTACACTGATCAAATGCCATCATGATATCGGAACCAAGCTTGTGTTCGATTTCCATTGCTTTTTCCGGTGTAAACAGATGTTTACTGCCATCGATGTGCGACCGAAACAATACGCCGTTGTCCGTGATATCTTTCATTTTTGCCAGACTGAAAACCTGAAAGCCTCCGCTATCCGTCAAAATCGGTTTATTCCAATTCATAAACCGATGCAGTCCCCCTGCTTTTTCCACGATATCCGCACCGGGACGCAAATAGAGATGATACGTGTTGGCCAAGATGATTTGTGCCTGCAATTCCTGCAGCACAGACGGCAAAATACCTTTTACGGTTGCCTGTGTACCGACGGGCATAAAAATCGGCGTCTGGATAACTCCGTGCGGCGTCGTGAACTCGCCGAGCCTTGCCCCTGTATGTTTTTCCTCATGTAAGATCCGATACGAAAACTCCATCCGCTTATTACTCCATAAACATGGCATCTCCAAAACTGAAGAAACGATATTTTTCTTTGACTGCCAATTCGTATAAACCGAGCACCTCTTCCCTTGTGCAAAAAGCCGATACCAACATAATTAACGTGCTTTCCGGCAAATGAAAATTGGTGATCAATCCGTCCACAACGCGAAATCGATACCCGGGATAAATAAAGATGCGGGTTTCTCCCGTTTCTGCCCTTACGGTACCGTCCTCGTTAGCAACGCTCTCCAGCACGCGTACGCTGGTAGTGCCTACGGCAATTACCCGACGTCCCTCTTTTTTTGCGGCGTTAATCCGTTCGGCGCTTTCCGCACTCATCCGGTAGTACTCGCTGTGCATCACGTGGTTCGTTACGTCTTCCACCTTTACCGGACGAAAAGTCCCGAGGCCTACGTGCAACAATACTTCAACGATTTCCACACCTTTTTTCTGCAGTTTCTGCAACAAATCCTGTGTGAAATGCAGCCCCGCAGTCGGAGCCGCCGCAGACCCGTCGACACGAGAATACACGGTGTTGTAACTTTCCTTGTCCTGCAGTTCTTCTTTGATATAATGCGGCAAAGGCATTTCGCCGATTTCGTTCAGAATATCTTCAAATACGCCATCATACGAAAACGAGACAATCCGATTGCCGTTTTCCAATACTTGTTCGATCGTGGCGGAGAGTTTTGGTCCGAAATGAAAAACCGCTCCGGCTTTTGCGATTCTGCCAGGTTTCAGAATCACTTCCCAATGCGTAAGATCCAGACGCTTTAATAACAAAAACTCGATTTTTCCGCCTGTTTTTTCTTTTGTTCCATATATACGTGCTGGAATGACGCGCGTATTGTTGACAACCAGTACGTCTCCCGCATGCAGATAATCCGCAATATCGTAGAAGTGCTTTTGCTCGATCTGTCTGGTCGAACGATGATATACCATCAATCTGGCTGCATCCCGCGGTTCCGTAGGGTGCTGCGCAATCAATTCCTCCGGAAGATCATATTTAAAATCACTCGTCTTCATGTTCGTCCTCACCACCCAGGAAGCTTAACTGCATTTTCTTGGCCTCCGATAGTTTTCTGTTCAGATGCCGATAGGCCCCGGGCAGACAGATTCTGCCGCGCGGAGTCCGTGCGATAAAGCCCAATTGCAACAAGTATGGCTCGTACACGTCTTCAATCGTGTTGCTATCCTCCCCGGTTGCGGCGGCAATGGTATCCAGCCCGACGGGCCCACCGCCGAATTTATCGATCATTACTTCCAACAAACGCTTATCGACAAAATCCAGACCGAGATCATCCACGCCCATGGTGTTCAGCGCATAATCCGCAATTTCCGCCGTGATAATCCCCGTGCCTTTCACTTGTGCAAAATCGCGCACGCGCTTCAGCAAGCGGTTGGCAATCCGCGGCGTTCCCCGGCTGCGGCGCGCCAACAGTGCAGCCGCATCGCTGTCGATTTCCGTTTGCAATACGCGTGCGGAGCGCGTAACGATTTGCTGCAATTCCTCCGGACGATAGAGCTCCAAACGTTCGATCACGCCGAAACGATCCCGAAGCGGCGAAGTTAATGCCCCGGCACGCGTGGTTGCCCCCACTAACGTGAATTTCGGCAGCGGATAGCGAATACTCTTTGCCATCGCTCCTTTCCCGGACATAAAATCGACCGCAAAATCCTCCATAGCCGGGTACAAAATTTCTTCCACATTGTGGTTCAATCGATGAATTTCATCGATAAACAGCACGTCGTTTTCCGAAAGGTTGGTTAAAATGGACATTAAATCCAAGCCATTGGTGATGGCAGGTCCGCTCGTCACAATAATGTGGGTATTCATCTGGTTTGCGATGATGTTGGCAAGCGTGGTTTTGCCCAACCCCGGAGGCCCGTACAGCAAGACGTGATCCAGATGCTCCCCCCTGCTCTTGGCGGCCTGAATATACACGCTCAGGTTGCTTTTGATTTGTTCCTGACCGATATATTCATCCAACGTTTTCGGGCGCAGAATATTGTCCACTTCCCGATCGTTATTCATCTTCGTGCTGCTGATAATTCGTTCAACGTCAAAATCTGCCATGCGTTACCCCCGAAAAGTGAATGCAAGCATTTGCTGTGCGTCCGTGATGCCTGCGTCTATGGCCTTTTTCACGCGCAGGATGGCATCGGGTCTTTTTACGCCCATGTCGACCAAAATCTGAACGACTTCCTGCGCCTCCTGCGACATACTCGTTTCCTGCATCGGTTGCGGCAGCGGACCGCGCGACGCATACGCCCCCGAAGGTGCGATTTTTCCGCGCAGTTCCAAAACAACGCGTTCCGCCGTTTTTCTGCCCAGTCCCTTAACCCGGCACAGGTCCGACGTGTCGCCCTGCAGAATTGCGCGACAAAGGTCTGCGGCCGAATCAAAAGAGGAAAGCATTGCGATTGCCACCTTCGGGCCGACTCCGCTTACGGAAAGCAGTTGCATAAAGACTTTTTTTTCTTCCATCGACGAAAAGCCGAACAATGCAACGCCGTCTTCCTTCACCTGCAGATAGGTATACAAAGTTGTTTCTGCGCCGCGTTCCAACACTGCGGCCGTACGCTTTGGTACACTAAGTTCGTAGCCGATGCCGTTACAATCCAGCCAAACGAGATTTTCTTCCGATGCGGCAACCAAGCCGCGAATAAAGCCAATCATATTCTCCCCTTAATTGCAAAATCTTCCCCGAAACGCGCCGCCTGTGAGTGCGTCAGCGCTACCGCCAACGCATCTGCGGCATCATCCGGCCGCGGGATCTTTTCCAGCCCGAGCGTGAACTTGACCATTTGCTGAATCTGCGGCTTTTGCGCCCTGCCGTAACCGGTCAGCGCCTGTTTGATTTGCAGCGGCGTATACTCATACAGTCTTCCGCAGGAATGAACGCAGGCAAGCAATATCACGCCGCGCGCATGCGCGACGTGAATACCGGTCGTAACGTTTTTTGCAAAAAACAATTCTTCCACCGCAACGCAATCCGGCTGAAAGCGTGCAATAATTTCGTTGATGCCGTCATAAATCATCGCCAGACGCACGGCGATGCTCTCCTGCTTCGGTGTGGTGATGACGCCGTAATCCACCGCGGTATTCAAATTTCCGTTATGATCGATTACCCCGTAGCCGATAGTGGCAAACCCGGGATCAATCCCCAATATTCTCATGCGGAGGTACTCTCCTTTATCGGTATACGGACCGACACTTCTAGCTTCTATTCTAACAAAAAATGCCGCAGAAAACAACCTTTTTCCAGTTGTTTGCGGCATTTCGTTTGCTTGTACGCAAAAACACGTCCTTAGCCTTCTGTGTTTTTGCTCTTTACTCTTCTTCCTCTTCCGGCAATTCTACGTTGTGATAAACGTTCTGAACGTCGTCGCTGTCCTCTAACGCATCCAGCATACGATTGAATTTCACAAGACTTGCTTCGTCCAGCGTTACCATATTCTGCGGTTCCCAGGAAATTTCAGCCGAAAGAATCGTTACGCCGTTGTTTTGCAAATTCTTCTGCACGGCAGACATATCGTTCGGTGCGGTATACACGATTACGGTATCGTCTTCAAACGCTACGTCATCTGCGCCCGCTTCCACAGCAAGCATAAAGAAATCGTCCTCCGACGTGCCTGCGGATTTTTCACAAACGATAACTCCTTTGCGATCGAACATGAACGACACGCAATTGCTGGTGCCAAGGCTCCCGCCGTGTTTATCGAATGCACAACGCACGTCACCGCTGGTGCGGTTTTTGTTATCGGTCAAAGTTTCCACGATAACGGCAGATCCGCCCACGCCGTACCCTTCGTACGTGATGGCTTCATAATTCACGTTGCCCAACTCCCCGGCGGCCTTTTTAATGCTGCGCTGGATGTTATCGTTCGGCATATTGTTCATCTTCGCTTTTTGAATTACGTCGTATAACTTAGAGTTGCTGTTCGGGTCGCTGCCGCCGGCTTTCACCGCAACGGCGATTTCCCTACCGATTTTTGTAAAGATTTTGCCCTTTGCAGCGTCTCCTTTCGCTTTTTTATGTTTGATATTCGCCCATTTGCTATGTCCGGACATGGGTTTTCCTCCTTATTTTAACAATGCATACATAATCACACCGGCAGAAACCGCAACGTTTAACGACTCCAACCCGTTTAACATCGGAATGCTTACCGTTTTATGGCACAATTTGCGGACTGCTTCCTCCACGCCTTGTCCTTCGTTCCCGAGAACCAGCACGTGACTACGATCGACTTCTGCCGAAAAAACGTTTTCGCCGTTCATGTCCGCGCAAACGAACTCCCCGCACTGCGACAACTGCGCCAACTGAGAACCCTCAATTTCCTGCAGGCGGAGCACAAACTGTGCCGACATTGCGGAACGCAGCGTTTTCGGAGCAAACGCATCTGCACAGTTTAACAGATAGACGTCGCGATAATCCGTTGCCACAGCCGTACGTAAGATTGCCCCGAGGTTGGACGGATCCTGAATGCGATCCAAAAGCAAAGCCTTGCCCTGCGGCGGAGTGAAAGACTCCGGACCGCCTTGAACAACGGCGACAATGCCTTGCGGCGTTTGTGTTTCGCTCAGGCGGTTCAGCAACTCTTCCGGAAGACAACAACAGTCGCAGCCCTTTTCGAGGGGCAATGCCTCCGCTGCCGCTTTTGTTTTTTCGCAGCAGAACACGGTTTTGACAGATCGGCCGAAACGCAGTGCATCCCGCACCAATTTGAAGCCGTCCACCAGATAGAGTTGTTCCTCTTTGCGATATTTTTTTTGCAGCAGCCGTTTTGCGGCCTGATATTGTGCGTTATGTTGAGATTCAATCTGCTTCATTCTACAAAAAAGAGAGCCTTTTGCAAAGAAAAGGCTCGTGGTTCGGCTTATTTCAGGTTATCTTTCGCTACCTGAGCCAATTTCGCAAACCCTTGTGCGTCGGACACTGCCAATTCTGCCAAAACTTTGCGATTCAGGTCTACGCCGGCAACTTTCAGCCCGTGCATCATAGCGCTATAGGACAAGCCGTTTGCGCGTGCGCCGGCATTGATCCGTGCAATCCACAAACTGCGGAAATCGCGTTTGCGTTGACGTCTGCCGATATACGCATAGTTCAGACTCTTCATCACGGCTTCCCGTGCGATTCTATAGTTTTTGCTCTTAGCTCCCCAATAACCTTTGGCGAGTTTTAAAATTTTTCTACGTTTCTTTACAGCGTTTACAGCGCGTTTAATTCTCATGGTTCCGTCTCCTCCCTATTGCTTAATACGGCATCATTTGCTTTACGGTTTTTGCTTGCGTTTTGTCTACGTAAGCGGCAGAACGCAACCCGCGCGTTCTTTTCGTGGTCTTTTTCGTTAAGATATGATTTTTGCCGGATTGTGCTCTTTTGATTTTACCGGACTTTTTCACGCTGAAGCGTTTTGCAGAAGCACGATGTGTTTTTTGTTTAGGCATGTGTATTTCCTCCCTGGTTATTTCGTATTCAAAGGGCTCAGCATCATCGTGATGTTATTCCCCTCGGTTAAAGGCAATTTATCCATTTGCGCACAGTCTTTCAGAAGTTCGTAGAACCCCAGCACAACCTGACGCGCATTTGCGGCATACGCCGCCTGCCGCCCGCGCATGCGCAGCGACACTTTCACTTTGTTCCCACTCTTCAAGAACTTTTCGGCATTTTTTGCTTTGATGCGAACGTCGTTATCGTCGATGTTCATCGAAAGCCGCACTTCTTTGACTTCGATTGTTTTTTGGTTTTTACGTGCTTCCTTCTCGCGTTTTACCTGTTCGTAGCGATATTTGCCGTAATCCATAATTTTGCAGACGGGCGGAACGGCATTCGGTGAAATTTTCACCAGGTCCAACGTTTGTTCGTCCGCAAGCCTTTGTGCGTCGTAGGCAGACATAATGCCCAGCTGAGATCCGTCCGCGCCGATCAAGCGAACTTCTCTGTCTCGAATCTGACCGTTCAGTTGCAGTTCTTTAATGATGGTATACCTCCGTTATTAAAAAAATAATGCGGGCAGAAAATACCCGCATTCGACTGGTTTCGAAATAAAATTACCAAACAACAATCTGTCGGTTGGTGAGAAGCGGATACTTCTGCTTGAATAACACGATTAGTATAGAAGAAAAAAACCGCTTTGTCAATCGATTCTGAGGCTTTTTCTTTCCTGATTTTTACTTTTTGTTGCACTTTACGTCGGCAACTCTTCTCTCGGCATCTCTTCCACGGTGAATAACTCGTTTGCCAACGAATAAAACTCATGCGAAAACTCCTCTCGCTTCAGGCGCACTGTCCGCGGGCTGATACACATGAGATTATACATGGTGATCTCTTCCGCATCGTCGTTTTCCCACAGCACGAGCGGTGCATATCTTCTGCCGCGTTCGTCCTTTAATTTGGGCAGTCCCTCTTTGATTTTCGCCGTAATCTCCTTACACAATGACGGGACCGCCTCCAACAAATAGTTTAAGAACTCTAAAGAGGAGGTTCTGTCGTAAATAATCTCCTGGTTGTTTTGCGTTGCGTCTACAATTTCGTCCCAATTTTGCTTCAATGCCTGTAAGCGAAAATGATAAAAGCCGTCCAACGAAAAGTCTTCGCTGTTTTTGTGCTTCCGCAATTGCTTTAACAACATGCGCTTGTCTCGGCTGACATCAAAAATGCTCATGGCGTTCAGCAACGTTTTTTGCAGCAAGGTCTGCGGGCGTAACTGCAGCGCTTCCGTCAGATACTGCTTTTTATACCCGACGGCAAAAATCTCACACAGCCCTTCCAATAGCACACGCTCGATTTCCTTTTCGCGTGCGTCGTCGTAGGCTACGTTAAGATACGCTCTTCCGTCCCTTTCCGTATATGCAATTGCCCCCGCCCCGCAATGAAGACTCCGCCGCAACTTTCCTTCCAGATAGCGCAAAAATGCCCCGTCTTCCTGCGTGATGCTAAAAATACACTCTTTCATTTTCACCCCGAACTCGTACTAACATTGTATGCGTCTTCTGCGAAAAAAAACACAATGCGCACGATTCGTCAATTCTGTAATAAAACAGACATCGACCGCACAAAAGCAAAGTTTCGGGGTCGATATCGATTGATGTTTTTCCTTTTTATTTTTCTCCGAATTTCTTTTTACGATAAGATTCCTCTATTTTTTTGCTGATTTTTGCGGATAGCTTCAAGAACAAAAACAATGCCGGAATCGCCGCAAGCACCAGTGCAACGCTGATGATTGTTGCCGTTTGCGATAGTTTCGAAACGCTGAGAATCTGAGCGCCCCCCAACCGGATGCGCGGCAGAATCAAAAACCCGCCGGAAATCACGACTACGGACCCGACCAGCATCCAGGCCCGATATTTGTTGATCGGGACGCTGAGATACACCAAGGCGATAAAGCCGATATATGTCATGGTATACACTACCATATCGTCTACATAGACTTGCGTACCGAAGAGGTTCCGCGTGAGATAGATGAACACGGCATTAAAGATAAACACCATGGCATACGGCACCGCCTGCCCGAGCACCGTAACCAAAAATCTGCCGCGAATCGGCTGTGTATTCGGCTGCAGTACCAGAATAAACGACGGGATCCCGATAACGCAAAATTCAAACAACATCAGTTTTGCCGGCGTAATCGGATACGGCTGTCGCAGGATTGCGATAAACAGCGAGAAAACGATGGTAAAAATCGTTTTCATCAAGAACAAAGAAGACGATTTTTGAATATTGTTGACAACCTGACGCCCCTCCAATACGACGGCCGGCATCGATGCGAAATTACTGTTCATTAACACCAGGCTGGAAACGTTGCGGGCCGCCTCGCAACCGGAGGCCATCGCAATAGAACAATCCGCTTCTTTGAACGCGAGGATATCGTTTACTCCGTCCCCCGTCATTGCCACGGTATGCCCGGCTTTGCGCATTTCGCTGATGAGGTAGTACTTTTGATCCGGCGTGACTCGGCCAAACACCGTATGCGTATTCGCAACGGCACGAACCTGTTCCTCACTGAGCCCCTCCATATTGACATAACGCTCCGCACCGCGTACTCCGACGGCCTGCGCAATATGAGAAACCGCTACAGGGTTATCGCCGGAAATGATTTTAATTTCCACGGCGTTATCCTTAAACCATTGAATGGTTTGCGATGCGTCTTCCCGAATATGGTCGGAAATGGCGACCAGGCAAACGGCTTGCAAATCATCCGGAACGGACTCTTCTTTCATTTCTGCAGTGCTATGTGCCAACACCAGCACACGAAGCCCCTGCCGCAGCCATCGATCCGTTGCCTCTGCCATCGCGGCTGGAAGTTCTTTCAGCACAAACTCGCTTGCACCGAAAACGTACGTACCCCTTCCCTCAAAACAAACGACCGATTTTTTGCGTTCGGAACTGAACGGCAAACAATCCGTAACCGGCCATTCTTCCGCCGCCTGAAACCGAGCCGCAACGGCATTTGCCGTTACGTTTCGTTCCGGCAAGGCCTGCATAAAGTTACCGAAAATGTTCGAAACTTCTTCTTCCGTCACACCGTCGGCACAGAAAACATCCTGCACCTGCATCGTTCCGTCCGTCAGCGTGCCGGTCTTATCCAGACAGAGCACGTCCGTACGTGCAAGCATCTCGATACTGTAAAAATCCTTCACCAACATCTGCTTGCGGGCAAGTTTTAAGGCTCCTACCTCCAGCGCGACGCTGGTAAGCAAAAACATTCCTGCCGGGATCATACCGATAATGGTGCCTGCCGTTTTTACAATGGTTTCCGTCAGAATCGCTCGATCCACTGCGGCGAAATCGCCGCCGAGAGCGTAAAAATTGTTAAAGAACAGCAAAATGCCAATCGGCAGGATGATAAAGCTGATTCCGCGAATCAATAAACGCAGCGAACGCAACAACTCGCTTGGGGCTTCTTTAAACTTTTTTGCCTTTGCGGAAAGCTGCTGTACGTAGTTGTTCTTGCCGACGTGCTCTACCCGACAAATCGCCTTACCGCTTGCCACAAAACTGCCGGCATAAACAAAATCGCCTGCCTGTTTTTTGATGGCATCGGACTCCCCCGTCAAAAGAGATTCGTTCGCTTCTAATTTCCCCTCTACCACGATAGAATCGCAGGAAATCTGATCGCCGCTTTGATAAACGACGATATCGTCCAGAACGAGTTCATAATCCTTTATCTCTTTCTTTTCCCCGTCTCGGATGACATGAACAACGGGATCGTTCAATAAACAGAGCTTGTCTATGGTCCTTTTTGCTTTGATTTCGTTAAAAATACCGATTAACAGATTTGCCAGAATGATAACGATAAACATTGCGTCGGAATATCTTCCCAACACAACAATCAAAATAGCGATCGAAAACGTGAGAATATTAAAGAAAGTAAACAGATTGCCGAAAATGATTTTCGCATAAGATTTGGAAGTTTCGTTTTTTTGGATGTTTCCCAAGCCTTTTTCTCGCTGTGCGCGCACTTGTGTTTCCGTTAACCCTTGTGCGGCAGAAGCGACAATCCGTTCCGCCGGCTGTGTTTCCGCTCGTTTCCTCGCCATAAGTATTTCTCCTGAAATTTCTTCAAAAAATTCGTTAAAATAATAACAATCAATAGAACAGAGTATAACATAGAATGTTTTGAAAAGCAAGAATTCACACTATGAAAAAATATCGCAAATTCGAATACGACCACATAAGACCAATCCTGACACGTTTCGACAGTTTGCGGGGCGATTTCAGCAGGAAATGACACTTTTTGCTTGTTCCGCCTGTGATTTTCGGTTCGGCGTTTCCGCCGGACACAAAAGAAAAAGGGATGCCGAAGCATCCCTTTTTGAACCCGAAAGGTATTACGGAATCGGATAAACCCAGGACAAATTGCTGAACGAAGTGTTTGCGCATGCAAGGAAGGTAAACACCACCGCGTTAAACATGCCTGCACTCCACGCATTGCCCGTACGCAGGTACATACGACGGGAAATCACCGTGGCAATTGCTACGCACGGAATGATCGGATAGCATGCGATAAACCACAAGTTGTTGGAAGAATCATATGCTACGCCGTTGTTAATAAAATAACTGTTCTGATGCCACAGCATAATCACAAGAGCAAGCACGTTGAATGCAACGTTGATGGCTGTCGTTGCCCATTCCGGCAGATCTTTGACACGGTAATTCTGCGAAAACGCAGCCGTAATCAGATAATACAGGAAGAAGAACGGCAGATATTTCACCATGGATGCGATCTTGATGAAATTGAACACACGCAAATCAAACGTCCAGAAGCGGAAGTCAATGCAGAACAAATCCCACAGGACAAATACGATGCCGTAGAATACCGCCAGCAAAATGCCGACAAACAAAGGCGTTTTTAATACATTCGCCGCACTGCGGATTTGCAAACCGGCGAACGGATGCTCGTCGTGAGCCGGTGCCGCATCCTTATACAGGAACGTATTGATGGCGCGGTTCACCAGCCAGATGACTGCGGTAACGATGATGGCAAAGATAGCACACTTGATTCCCCAAACGGCGATGTCCCCTACGTTATCGTAGATGAAGCCCTGCCCCGACTGGAAGAAGCCTTTCCAGTTTGCGATGTTATAGATTTTATCGTGTGCGTTCAGGTTCCGCATGCTCCAGGCGCCGTACCAGGCGGTGAGGATGCCGGAAAGCCAGTAAGAAACATGCTTCCGCGGTTTCCGGAGCAATTCCGGCGCTTCTGCCGCTTCGCCCTTCAACGAACGGAAGAAGGAGGTGGAAAGCAACAAATCTGCAATCGGCAGGATGATGCCGAAGACTCCGAAGAATCCGAAGGCAGAGAACACTTCCTTGATCCACCACGTTTGTGCAGCGGGATCGATGAAGCGTGCGCCTTCCGGAGCACCGAATACGTTATAAATAAAGTCTACGATATGCGCCGTAGAAGCGGTGCTGAAGTGCACCATCGGATGCGTTCCCCGCATTTCGTATACGGCACGCAGCGACTGGCCGTTCTGCCACAGAACCTCTCCCTTTCTCTCCAGGCTGACCAAGCCGGACCCGACAGCGGCGTTTCTCGTCGGCTGTGCCAACAACTGGCCGTTTACTACGTTATAGATTCCGCCGTTTACCGTAGTCCAATCGTCCAGCGTTGCGGAATCTCTGCCGGTAAAGGCAAGAGCCTGTTTGGATTGTAAATAGTAGGAAGAGCCCGCACTGGTCGTATAGACGTAGTACTGCGTGCCCGCTCTGTATTCGTCCGTCGGTTCTACTTGTTTGTAGCCATCCCCGTCTTTTACGTAATACGTAGCAAACGTTGCTGCATTCGCTTTGGAAGCGGTCAGCGGACTGACCTTCAGGTACACGGCCTCTTTGACCGTGCTGGAATAGAAGAATTCGTCCACAGAGGATTTGACGTTCGCCACACCTCTGACGTTGGAACCGATATTGGACGCCGCATTATTCGATTGCGTAATGGCAGCGCTGATGATCCCCATGTGATACCCTGCTTTCAGGCTGGCATCGGTGTTGCCGTTGTAGGAAACGGTCGCGCCGGATGCGTCTCTTACAGAATAGTTCGTATCCACACCGTCAATGCGAAGGGCCGTATTCGTAGAGCTGCCGCCCATCGAGTGCCCGCTGACGGCAATCCTGGTGCCGTCTACATAATCGAGATTGTACAAATATTTCGCGGCGTTCACAAAAGTCAGACCGTCAAAGCCACCGAAAGCAGAGGATGCCGTTGCGTTATGTCCGTGCGCACCGTGATCGATCGCCAGCACAACGTACCCGCGACGCACTAATTCGATGGCATTGCTTTCCTGCATTTCACGGTTGTTGTACAAACCGTGGCTCAAAACCACTGCAGGCGCCGGCGTTGCTTTCGTTGCATTACGCGGCTTGTAAAGCAAACCGGATGCGACGCTCCCCTTCACCGAATAACTCTTTTCTGTGCCGAGATCGCTTGACGTTAATAAAATCGTACCGGAATTCGATACACTGCGCAAATCTTCCACCGTTGCGGAAAAACCTGCAGTCTGCACCAAACCGCCGACGAACACTGCCAACAAAATACAGGCTACGCATATGCACAGCAAAATCATTGGCCGACGCGAATCTTTGGGCAAGCGAAGCATAAATAGCCATTTACACTTTTTTTGCTCTTCCATAAATGATTTTCCTCCTCTAAAATACTGAAGCATTCTGCTTTGAGAAAACGGGAACCCGTTTCCTCTCCCGTATACACTACGACTCCGAATACTCAGTTATGATTTTATTAAAACATAGAAGACGAAAAAAAGCAATACCGATTTTGTCTTTTGCGTGAAATTATTTCACACTGCGCACATATTTGTTTTATACTTTGCAAAAACCATTTCCGCGCACCCGTTCCGAAGCAGAGAACCCGCGTTTTTCGCCGCTCGATTTTCCGGGAGGAAATGAATCCTGCACGGGGAATCTTGCAACGAAAAACAAAGCAATTCCATCGAAAAGAGGTATATTACTTGACGAATTTTTGTTTTTATGCTATAGTGCGACAGTGATCAGCCGAATTGGCGAAATAGGCAGACGCAAGGGACATAAAATCCCTCGGAGTAACATCCGTGCCGGTTCAAGTCCGGCATTCGGCACCATAAAGAAACCATAATATTGATACGAAAAATATCGGTATTATGGCTTTTTTATTGCCCTAATAGGGGTAATTTGCCCTTTTCAGTCAATTTTATAGCATAATAGCAGGCTTGCTGGGATAGTTTTTGTCCTTGCAAGCCTTTTTAATTTTTAGCGATTAAATACAAATCGTTCACTTTATACCCCTTTCGTTCAATTTATGGGGTATCGTTCAATTTTTGATTTTTTATGCAAAATCAGTATTTCTCAATCAAAAAGGATTGAAATTCATAATAAAAAGGTGTATTATAATATTGCCAAACTAACTTAATAATTGTGACTTGCGGTATTATTTTATCTTTTGGGATAACTATACCCTTTTTAGCCACACTTATCTTATGAATTTGATAAAATGCAAATTCCTTCTGGTAAGTGTGGTAATACCCATTTCACATAGAGTTAGTTTGGCGACTATCGGAGTTTGCGTTTTTGTGCGGTTGCTTCGGTAGCCGCACTTTTTATTTGAAAAACGATTGTTTTATCTTATATAAGTGCAATTATTTTGGTAGGTATTGGTAGGTATAAGATAAGATGATTAAAAAATATTCAGTAGAGCTTGAAGGACAAATTGAGTTTTACGAACAGTACTTAAAAGTTGTTAATCCAGGTTTGTGTTATGAAGAGGTATTCCGCAATAATACCGACGGTATATTAAACGGAAATTTGCTTGAATTCAAATTAAATATAACAGATCTTAATGCTTGTTTATTTCAAGCTATAAAGTATTTGTCTGCAATGAGAATTAAGGGAGAAGTAATACCAGCAAATATATTGCTAGTATCTTTGAACACGGCAACAATTTATGTTTATAAATCTGAGGACTATTTACCCGAAATAGAAAAAGTTTACGTTGGTGGTGCATCGAAAAAAAACGTAGGTTTTTTTGCTAAAGATTATTTTTTAAGGCTTGTATATACAGAAAATCAATCGGATGAGTTTTCTTTAATTCAGTTGCTCAAGGAAAACAACTGTACAAAAATTCATATTGACGAAAATTGTATTGTAGGTTGGGCTGAAAAATATTATAGAGAAAATCCCCAAGCAAGAAAGTCGGATTTCATTGGTGATACTACTGGTAAGGTAAAAATCATAGGTGAAATTCGCGAACCGAATAAATTTAAAGATTATATCTACCCCTACGAAGGGAAAGACAATGTTCGTTTCCAATATCTTATGGATAAGCTGAACGATACCATTCAAAAGAAAAATTTGGGAGCTTTTTATACGCCCGAGCCATATGTTGATAAATCTATCGAATTGGTTCGTGAAGCGATTACAAGAGTTCCACAAGGAAACGATTACATAATTTTAGACCGTTGTGCGGGTACGGGCAATCTTGAAATTAGATTGACCGATGAAGAACTTTCTCATTGTATTGTATCAACTATTGAATACTATGAATATAAAGTATTATTAGAATTACTCGGTAGCAAGGTTCGCTATATCATTCCACCCACCGAAAAGGAAGATACTTTCAATATGGGACTTGTTCGAGGGGCGGACGCTTTGTCAGAGGAATACATAAACAATCCCGTTATTAAACAGTACGTTGATAATCCTAAATGCACGATAATTTTGTTTGAAAATCCGCCTTATGCAGAAACTACATCATTAGAACACCAAAGGACAAAGCAATCGGTAACATCATCAACTTGGAAAAACACATTCGTTGTCAAAGAAATGAAAAAAGAAGTTAAAGGGGCGGTTTCAAATGATTTGGGCAACGCTTTTATATGGAGTGCATTTAAGTACTATTTGAGACAACCCACCGACAGCTATGTGGTATATTCTCCCGTCAAATATTGGAAATCGCAGCATTTAATTAATAAAAAGTTTATTTCCGGTTTTGCTTTTAACAGACGCCACTTTCATACAAATATAGATGCTTGTATTATGTGTGCCTTGTGGACAAATAGTGATTCTAATGCAGACACATTAAAAATTACTGGATATGATATTATTGCTAATAATCAACTAAGTCCTGCAATCGAATTATCCGTTAATCGTGTGCACGAATTATTTAGCACAAGGTATTATAATAAAGAAAGTTTTGTTGATTCTACCTATGATGGAATTTTAATTGGTCTAAATGGTTTGGAAGCAGATAGTAGCGTTAAATGTAGAATAAAGCCCTTATACTCCATCAATATGTTAGGGTATTTAGTTGCCGATAGTGTTGGGTTTGATAATCCCGATGCAAAATCAAGTTTATTGGTTGCGGGGCGTTACAACGGCAATGGTTGTTATTTGAGAAAGGATGATTATTTAGACAAGTTGCCAATGTTTTGTGCAAGCAGATACATAACCTATAATAGAGAGTGGACTGAACGTGCAAGAATAATGAAATCAGCAGATGGATCTGATAAATTTTTTAGAGATGTTAATAACGGAAAATTGAGTCAATTTTTACTTAAATGTCTCATTTTTACCTGCTTTGAAATGCAAAATCACATGAGAACTTTTGTCGGCTCTGATAATCGTTTTTATAGGAATGAATTGTGTCTTGATATCACTAATGGAGAAACAATAGCAAGCAAAGATTTGAAAAATCTTAAAATAGGCGAAAAAGAAGCCGTGCTTTTTCAAATGTGGGAAGTGTTACTTCGTTGGGCAAAAACAACAAAAAACTATAACCCCAATTATACCTATGGAGTGTATCAAATATTTGCTGAACTTAACACATTCACACCAGATGAAGGAACGGGAGAAAGTAAACCTGACTATCCCGAGCTTAATGGTACTTTGAAATCACTAAAGCAAAAGGTCAAAGAATATTACAACTCGGAAATTGTGCCAACATTATTTGAGTATGAATTTTTGAAATAGAATCGGGGCTAACCGTTATGGAAAATGCACCTATAAATCTAAAATTTGCACCATTTGTAAAATGGTATCAAAATTTTAGATTATTCACAAGTCGACACATCCGTCGGCACACTAAAAGACTTGCCCGTAGGCAAGTCTTTTTTCTGTTCGCTGCTTTTTCCAGTCGGCTGCTTGCGCCATGCTACCCTGCCCTTACCAGATTGATCTGTTTTTCCCTTGCGACATCCGGCGCTACCGTCAGGTGCCGCTTTCCATCCGACAAAGATAAGAAACGAATCAGTGTGTTCGGCATTTGCCGCCTGCCTTTGGGCCATTTTCTGCCAGCTGATAAAGCCGTAGACATCATTTACGAGGAACATGACGAAACAAACGACTACCGAAAGATAAGACAGATCCTCCAGCGTTGCCAGAAGCCACAAAACAATCAGCACGATGTCATTTGCTGCGTAGTCGATTGTATAAAAAGAGCTCCTGCGGAAGGTCAGATACACGGAAAGAAAACTCGTTGTTACCGATATGGTACTCGGAACAATGTTTTTTGTATCAAACGCCTTTAAAACAAAGTAAAAAATCACCGTGACGGCCAGGGCCGCAACCCACATAAATATGGGCTCGTACTTTTTTTAACGATTCACCTTGACTTCCGATCGATTTCCCCGGTCAGGGTTTTTCAGCCAGGAAACGAGAGCAAAAACCGCCATGGACATCGTCATACAAACGTACGTCAGCATTTCTCCGTAATAGGCAAAAACAAACGAAATGTACCCGTAAAAGCAGGCTGAAAACAATCATCAGAACCTGCCCTATCGAATTGCCTTTTGCATTGAAAATAAGCGACGTTACGCCGATCAGCGACGCGGCGAGTGTGAAATAGTTCGTTCGGTCGAAGACACAGAAGGATGCAACGATGCAAGCTACCGATAAACTCCACAACAGAATTTCCCCTGCCGAGAAATACTTTGCGATTGATTTCAACGATTTCATAGAAGACCTCCAAAAAAATAAGCACCCATATACTTATCTTCAAAGACCTAACGATACGTATATGAATGCTTCACATGCCTGCGCCCGGTGGCGCGTATGGATGTTTTATTGCGGATGTTCTAGCACAAATGCGGAAGAAAGTCAAAAGATTTTGTGCTGATGCATTCGTTTTTTGATTTTTGATTTTTCTAAAGTATTACGCTTGTAGCGAAAGTCGGAAGACTCCGACTTCGATACATTTTTTCAAAGGACAGCGAAAATCGGAAAACGGAACGGAAAGATATCTCGAGCCTTCACACAAAGAAGAACGCATACCGATTGCAAAAACAAAGCGAGCGGAAAAGCAGCCGGCACAACAGGCAGAAAACGGCTTACAGGAGGAAAGAAAACCGTTTTCTGCGTTCCGTTTTATCTTCTGCCACCAGGCCCACCGCCCGGAGTATTGGGGCCCCCAGGGCCACCCCCTGCCCCTTCGGACGAACCGTAAAGCAGATCCGTTAACGTGATCGTTCCGGAAAACGAACCGGCCGTAACGGTGTAAGTGCTCCCTTTTTCCAGTTCGGGGGCAGTAATCACCACGGAGGAATACGTTTTTGTTGCGGTATAACTGAAAATAAGGTTGCCTGCGCTATCCGAAACAGAAACGGTGCTGCCTGCTTTTTGTGTGCCGACGTTGAGGAGAATTGCCCCCTGCGTTGCCGTCGAAAAGTTCATTGCCATTCCTTGCGAACCGATTGCCAAAAGCGTACCGCCCGTCACTTGCGCCGCACCGTCGTAATCGAGGGCGCCGTCCCCGTCGCTGGTGGGGCCTTCCACAATCGTATAACCTCCGCTCACAAGCAGATACCCGTTGGAATCGATTCCGTCGCCACCGGCGTTAATATAAATTTCTCCGCCGGAAATGCTGATAAAGCAATCTGAATTCGTATGAAAACTATTCTGTCCGGGCCGGCCGCCAATCGACGAACCGTCGTTGCCCCCTGCGGCATTGATTCCGTCATCGCTTGCGCAAAGAGATATTTTGCCGCCGGAAATGTTGACGTTCTGCCCCTCCAGCCCCTCGTAACTCTTTGCGATCGTGATGGTACCGCCGGCAACGATTAAAGAATCGTCTGCGTGAATGCCGTCGTCTCCGCTGGACAGATCCAAAGTCCCGTCCGTGATTTTGATCGAAGCGTTGGAATGGACGGCATCGTCGGCGGAATCCACAAGAACACTGCCGCCGCGTATCAGAACATAGGAATTCGATTTTACGCCCTTTGTAGAGTTTTGCGAAACACTATTCCCGCTGCCGCCCCCTGACGTGATCTCAAGCGTGCCACCGTCGATCTGTACCGTACCGCTCGCATCGATTCCGTCATATCCGGCATTTAAAACAATGCTGCCGTTTGCCACGTAAACATAGCCTTTCGCCGCATCCTCGGTTTCTACGTGAATCCCGTCTTTTCCGGAATTTACCGTTAAAGTTGCGCCGCTGATCCGCACGCTGTCGTTCGCCTGCAAACCGTGGTTGCTTGCCGTTACCGTAATCTCTCCGCCTGTAATTTTAACGTCGTCCTTGCCGACAATTCCATGCTTCCGGCTGTTCACCATCAGCTTTCCTTCGCCCTGGATTACAATATTATCTTTCGCATAGATGGTGCCGTCTACTTTATTCTCGTCCACCTGGACGAAATCTCCGGAAACAGAGAAAGCATTTTCCCCTTCCAGAATCACAAAGGTTTTATCGGCGCTTTTTACGTAGAGTGCGGCAAAACTTTCGTTTTCGATCGTAACGCCGTTCAACACCAAACGCACCTTATTTTCTTTGCCGCAATCGACGCATATCGTTTGATTCACGGCGCTGCCCGTAAACACGTACACACCCGCCGCCGTAACATCGATCCGCCCGTCTTCGACAGACGCTCCGCTCCCCGTTACGGTTGCCGACGTGCCCGAAAAAACGATTGTCGTTGCGCTTTCCTCATCGTAATTCACGGTTTGATCCGCCTTTGTAAACATATCGCTGCTGTTGAGTTCCGTCACTTCACTGGACACTGCGTCTCCGATGGAGGCGGAAGAATCACCTCCTCCCGGAACTGTACCGGAATCGGAAGGAAAGTCCGCACAGGCCGCAAGCACACCCAGGCAAAGGCTTAGCAAAACACAAAGAACGACAGAATAAATCTTTTTCATAAGTTTCTCCTTATAACTTATCGAAATTAAATTCGGCACGCTCCAGGCAGATTTCCAGATTACCGTTGCGGATGCGCAATTCGTCCAGAAATGCTTTTTCCATTTTCTCGTCGAGCAGCGTGACGTCGTAGTAAACACGAAACATACTTCCCATATTGACCGATTTTACCTTGATTAACTCCTGCTTTTTCAGATACTTTTGGAACACATCGGTAAAGACGTCGCTGTAATCGAGGTCTTCCGGAATGGTAATGACGAGGCGTTTGTTCCGCACCGCCTCCCTTTCACCGATTTTCAGAAACGACAGCACCCACAACAATCCGCCGGCCAGAACCGAAAAGATGGCTCCGTAGGCAATATACCCCATGCCGAACGCAAGCCCGGAGGCCATTGCCGCGAAAATCGCACAGATTTCTTTGGCTGTGCCCTGTGCCGAGCGGAAGCGAACAAGCGAAAACGCACCCGCCACCGCAACACCTGCCCCGACGTTTCCGTTCACGAGCATAATCACCACCGCAACCGTAGCGGGCAGAATCGTCAGAGCGGCAAGAAAACTTCCGGTTGATTTTTCTTTGATCCGATACAAAACGGCAAATACCCCTCCCGTCAAAAGGGCCGCCGCCAGACAAATAAAAAAGCCACCGACACTCGTTCCGTTTGCAAATACACTGGAAAAGAAACTATCCAACGTTCCGTACCTCCGTTTTGTTTTTGAAAAATTCCGCCTGATAGGCAGCACCGCACTTGGAAAAAGGTGCTTTATAAATTTTTAGTTCGCTTAAAATCTTTGTTAACCAGCATGGAATTGCCGTTCCTGTTTTGATTTCCAAAAGAATCTTATCCCTCCCGAGCAGCGGCGTTCCATCCAACCCGGAAGTGAGATTTAACCGGCTTGTTCGGTATCGCACGTTGCGATCACACGTGACGCGCAAATCGTTTTCCCCCACGAGCGCGAGGCGATCGTAAAGAATCAAAAATTTCGGAACAAGATTTCCATAAAACTGTCGGAAGTACTTGATTTCCTCGGCAATTTGTCTGGATCCTGCGCTTCCGCCGAGCACTTCGTCGCGACTCAGTTTTACGCGACGCTTGTACACAACGCCGTCGAACTTCTTTTTCAGTTCCAGAAACGCAACGTTTCCCTCCGTCAGCAACCCGTAACTTCTGAGCCGCAACTTCTCCTTGTAGACGGGAGACTCGATCGACCGACGGATCAGCCGAAAATCCTGAGTATCGTAATATAAACTCAGAATCGCAGAGGCTCCGTGCTCGTCCGGCCGAAGCCGGCCGGCACTTTTCAGCAGCAGTTCGGTCCACTGATTTTCATCGATCTGATATTTTAATTCATAACGTTGAAACACCGTAACGCTCATTTGTTTATCTCCTTCGATACCGACATTGTATGACGGCAAACTAAAAAATAATTAAAGATAACTTTGATTTTACTTAAAGTTTCCGTTGCTTCGTCGTGGGAAACGCACGGCACGTCGGAATGGGCACATCTTCGTTTTACAAAAAGCAGACCCGGCAGAAAATGCCGGGTCTGTAATTCCTTTTTACCTCTTTTTTTATTCTTTCTTCTTTGCGAGTTTCAGTTTGATTTCGATTTTAAAAATTCCGTCAGGTTCCCCTGCCTCTCCGTAAGCCGATATCTCCCCGCCCGTGCGTTCGATCACGGATTTTGCAATCGACAGGCCGATGCCGCTGCCGGAGAGCCCGGAAGCGCGTGCCTCATCACTGCGATAAAACCTCTCGAAACACTTGCCGAGATTGCCCTCTCGGATTCCTTCCGCATCGTTTGCAATGGTCAGGACGGCGTACTTATTCACGGTTTTTAAAGTCACTTTCGTTTGGGTTAATGCGTATTTCCTTGCGTTATCCAGCACGGTTGAGATACAACGGCGAACCGCCGCTTCGTCGGCAAATACAAAAACGCCGGGCATGAGTTCCTTTTCCAGCGTGCGCCCGCCGCTGCGCAAAGACGCCTCGAAAGCGCAACACGAATCGGAAACGGCTTCCTCCAGCGAAAAAAGCGTACGGTGGCAGACGGTCCCTTCCGATTCGTCCAACCGGGACAGTTCCGTTAGGTCTTTCACTGTGGCAGTCATGCGTTCCACCTGTTTTTCGATGGTTTCGGTTTGTTTACTTTCACCGTTTAGCAAAGCAATCAATTCATTGTTTGCAGAGATAATGGTCAGAGGAGTTTTTAATTCGTGGCTTGCGTCCGTAATAAATCTTTTTTGCCTCTCGTAACTTTCTTTCACCGGCTGAATTGCCTTTTTTGAAAACAGAATCAACAAAAGCACTACCGCTGCAAGCCCTGCCGCGGAAACGATGATGCTGGTTTTTAAAAAGTTTGCCGCTGTGTTTAATCCGCGCGTGCAATCCACAAAAATGACAAAGTTACCGTCGTCCGCAACCAGATAGCGATAGTTCCCTGCATAGCCGTGCGTTTTCTTGCCGTCTTTCACGGCAAGGTAATACTCTATCGCACGACTTTCCGAAATTGCGGCGACGCTTTTCACATCAACCACCAGGCCGCTTTCCGTACTTTTGACCGAAAAAAACCTCGTTTCGTAAGGAGTTTCCTCGTTCATGCCCTTAGGCGGTAAATCGGGAGGCGTTTTGTCGCTTGCATCTTCTCCCGACGGCGGTGCGGAGGGTGTTCCTCCTCCCGTACTTCCGCCGGAAAGATCCTCGAACTTCCCGCCGTTCTGATACAGCACCCGCAAGATATCATCCGCATATCCGGCGGTTTTGATAGAGTTTACAACGTTCATTGCCGTAACAAGCACCCCAAGCGTGATGAAAACGGCAAGTGCGGCAGTAAACACAAATTTGATCCGTAATTTCTTAATCATCGGTCTTCTCCAATTCCAGACGATACCCGACCCCGCGCGCCGCTGCAATTCTGACATTTGCACCGATTTCTTTCATCTTTTTGCGCAAGGAGGAGATAAATACCCAAACCACATTGATTTCGGCCTCTGTTTCCACATCCCACACGCCGAGAAGAATCCGTTCGGTAGAAAGTACGGCGTTTTTGTTTTTGAGGAAATATTCCATCAGGTCGTATTCCCTCCCCGTCAGCCGTACGCTTTTTTCGGCACGCATTTCGTGCGTTTCCCCATTCAGCGTAAGATTTCCGAAGGTAAAAGATGTCATCACTTCGCCGCGGCGGCGAGTCAGTGCTTTCACTCTTGCGATCAGTTCTTTCACAACAAACGGTTTTGTAAGATAGTCGTCCGCACCGGAATCGAGCCCCAGAACTTTATCGTCCGTTTCTGCTTTTGCCGTCAGAATCAGCACCGGCGTGCTATCTCCCTGAAAGCGCATGCGTTTTACCACGCTGATTCCGTCCAGCTTTGGCATCATGACATCCAGAATTGCGGCGTCATAGCGATAACTCTTCAGATAAGCCAGCGCTTCCTCTCCGTCGAAAGCGCAATCCACCGAAAACCCTCTTACTTCTAAAATTTTTTTGACGGCAGCGGATAGATCCCGCTCGTCTTCTGCCAATAACAACTTCATAATTCCGCCCCTCCAGATTGTACCGTACAAAACTAAATTTTAACTAAATATTCCATCCTTTTCAGTTTAGCATATCCGAAGCGTTCTATCAACAGCACAGAGGAAAATCTGCCGGGACAAACCGCACCTCCGTACATTTTACACGGCGAACCGTAAAATTCTGCGTCGTTCTTGCGGACGCAACCGCCGATAAAAATAAAAGGTTCGGCACGAGACCGAACCTTTCACACGGAACGTTTCTATTTTTCTCTGCGCATCTGTTGCTTACAGAGAAAGAGCCCGCAAGAGCGTGGGCTGCCGCTCAGGCGCCCCAGACAAACCAAACAAATAAATACGAACCCAAAACTGCCACGAGCGTAAACGGAATCCCGATTTTGAAAAAGTCGGAATTTTTTACCTGATACCCTTCCTTTTGCAGAATACCGATGCCGACCACGTTGGCAGAAGCCCCGACCGGCGTGATATTTCCGCCGAGAGTCGCACCGGAAAGCAGCCCGAAATACAGCAGATACGGCGATACGGAAGGCAACCCCGCCGCCAACCCGGAAATGACCGGGAGCATGGTTGCCACGTAGGGAATGTTGTCGATAACAGCGGAAAAAGCAACGGAAGCAAAAACAATCAGCGTGTACAGCAAGAATACGTTTTTATCCCCGATCGAAACAAACAGCGAACTGATATCCGCAATGATCCCCACCTTTTCTACGGCCGCAATCACGATAAATAAGAACAAAAGGAAGAAAATCGTCATGGTATCCACCGATTCTTTCAGCATGGAAAGCGTGCCCTTTTTGTTCTTGATAACGTACCAGATCAGGCCGACGACGGCAAAAACAATGCAGGTGATTCCGTTGGTCAATTCGATTTTATTCGGCACAAAGGACAGAACAATCAACGAAACAATGTTCAAAAGCAACAGTACGGTCGGAAAAACGGATTTGACCTCGATGGTTTCCTCCAGCTGCAAATCCAGTTTGCCGTTGGTCTTGCGAAAAACAAACATCAGAACGGGAACCGTAAGCAATGCGCCGATTTCCACCGCCCAGAAAATGGAGGGTTTTCCGTCCAGGAAAAAGAAGTCCATAAAGCCCATGTTTGCGAACCCGCCCAACATGATGGACGTAGTGTCGCCCACCAGTGTCGCTGCCCCCTGCAAGTTCGAGGAAACGGCAATCGAAATGATGACCGGAATGGGAGACACTTTCATCTTTTTTGCGGCTGCCAAGCCGATCGGGGCAAACATCAGCACCGTTGCGACGTTATCGATAAAAGCGGAGACCACGCCGCTGAGCACGGAAAGCAGAACCAGTGCCGCAAGACCATTGGGGACCTTTTGCATTAAGCCGTCCGCAAGCTTATTCGGCATGTTGGAGTCGGAAAAAATACCGACGGTAATCATGATGCCGAGCAACATCAGAACGACGTTGAAATCAATGGACGTAAGGACGTCCAACCCCGTCATCGCCCCACCGATGAGACAACCGACCGCACACAAAAGCGCTGCGCCACCCGCCACAAACGCTTTCCACTTCGGCAAGGCGACGATCAGCACGTACATCAGCACAAAGACACACAAAACATAGATTTTCATAAATTCCTCTCCGAACAATAAAAAAACTTTCACCGCCGTTCTGCAGTGAAAGTCTCGTTACAATCGTTACGTACACGATCCACAACGCCGGGATTCTGAAACCCGTACTGACGACGTTGTGCGCGGCAACCCGCCAACTACTCCCTTTCTACGATGAAGTTTCGACCTGCGTCGTACTAGCATTATACTTTGTTTCCCGAAGTTTTACAACCGTTTGAACGTAACTTTACAAAATCTCGCGAAAATCGACATGCAGAACACGACTCTTTCCCTGTCCGGCGTCCCCCAGCAACGGAAGACCCGTTGTATACTGCACGTTTTTCCGCTTTGTATCAATTTTTTACGCCGGCAGTACTCGTTCCTTCAAAAACCGCTTTTCGGGCTTTCGTTTTTTAGGAACGGTACCCGATTTGCAAAAGCGGCCGCTACCGCACAAATCAACAAAAGAGAGGGGCTCTTTCCCCCTCTCTTTGCGAAAATCCTTCGTTATCGTTTTTATTTGTTGCGAATGGCATCGATCGGCTTTTTGGAGGCAATTCTTTGCACCGGCAGGAAACTTGCCACGGCGGCAATTCCGACGCACAACAAAAACAGCACGACGACCTGCCGCAGCCCGAACGAAAGCAACGTTACCAACAGCTGCATGCCGTTACGAACGGCATTGTTGATGACAACGGTTAAAACAATCGTTGCAACGGAAGCAAGCACGTAATTGATCATGGCAATGATGAAACTTTCCGAAAAGAAAATTGCGAATACGTCCTTGGAACGAGAACCGATGGCGCGCAAAATACCGATTTCTTTCCGTTTGTACGAAATGCTGGTTGCAATAAAATTCGAAAACATCAACACGGCAAAGACTGCAAATCCGACGCCGATCCAGGCAAAAATTTTACCGAGACCTTCAAACAATTCGTTTGCGGTATCGATCGTATCCGTTACGTTGTTTGCAAACGTATACCGCACAAACCTTTCGGAGCCCTTTTCCACGTAGAAATGCTCGTTCGCAAGTTTCCGGATGGCGGAACGCGAAGCAGGCATCGGCGCCATTGCGCGTTCGAACGTCTTAACATCGTACGTGCTTACAACCGAATCCGCCAAAAGGAACATCTGTTGCTCCGTCCACGTCAGCTCCGAAGAGGACAGGTCATCCAAGATGCCGACGATGCGGTACGTTTTACAATCCTGCATCGTTTGATCTTTCACGGTTCCGTCCTCCGCTTTCGGGGCAAATGCCGCAGAAAGGTTCACAGAGGAAACTCCGTACTTTTTCAAAAACGCAACCTGCGCTTCCGTTGTTTCAATTTGGAAACTCCAGCTGCCTATCACGGTTTGCAGCGTTGTCGTATCCACTTTACCCTGTCCGTAAGTTTCCGAATCTTCGGCAGAAACCAAAATCTCGCTGAACTGCGAAGAATTCGCCGCGATCTGCGCAAAAACAGTTTTCGGCACAATGACTTCGTCTTCCTGCAAATCGTGCTTTGTCTGGAACCAGGAAACAAAACTTAAATATCTTGAAGTTACGGATCCGATATAGTTGCATCTGCCGGGATAAGAAGCCCCCTCACTGAAATACTGCAGTTCGTACGCCTGCATTTGCGTAACGCCCAGAACGTCTGCGGCGCAGCCGTTTGCAACATACACCAGAGAATACGGGCCATAGGTGCGCATGTTTGATATTTCGGACAAAAGCATCAATGCTTCGATGTTCATGTCGGACATGCCGCCGGTAAGCCACTCCTCCATTTTACGGTAGCGTTCCGGCTGAAAACCGGTGTTAATGACACCGACAATGCGCATCTTTTTATCGTCCAAGGTGATTTCTTTCCCTACCAGGTCGTCTGCACTGCCGATATTGCTGGTAAACGTTCCGGAGTTTTCGTCAAACGACGCACTTTCCGCGGTTTTATAGCCGCACCGACGGAACAACTCGCAGACGTAATCCGTCACGACGATTTCCGTAATTTCCTGATTTTTTTGGGGCAGTCTCCCGCTTAAAACCGTATAGCCGAACCGCTGCAACGTGGCATCGTTCAGCTCGTACACCCCTTGCAGCGTCGAACTGTAAATCTGAGAATCGGAAGGTTTCCAAAGATAGTCGGAAAAACTCTCCTGCCATTCGTATACAGCCTGAAACTCGGTGCCGACCCGTGCGGACAATGCCGCCAGATCCTCCACCGTCATCGGAAGATTGCTGCGATCCTTAAAAATCTCCCCGTCTTCCATGCGCATTTCGTTTTTGCGTACCGCTGCGTATTGCACATTCGTATCGACAATCGAATTGACAAATGCATCGTACTTGTTATAGGAAGCGACGGTGTCCGACAAACCGAACAGCGTAAAGGCGATGAAAGAGAGTAAAATCGTGAACGCCAGTTTTACCGGTTTCACTTTCAACCCGCTGGCCCCAATCGTGAACGCTCGCTTTAAACTCAACTTTGAGCGAATCGGCTTGTACGGTCTGGTTGTTGTTGTGGGTAAGGTTTTTTCATCCGTCGGGACAAATTCCCCTTTCCTCCCGCTTTTTACTGCCTGTGAAACCTGCTTTAACTGCACGGGGGCCTCGTTCTTCAAAGAAGACAAATACTCGTTGATCCGAATTCTGTCCTCCTCCGTCAGGAGATAACCTTGTTTCACCTCTATCGTGTTTTCGTGAAACGACAGTGCTTCTTCTGCCGGGGGCTCTTCTTCCCCTGCCTCTTTCGATACATCCGAAATGATTTTGCCGTCGGAAAGTTCAATGATCCGATCCGCATAACTTTCGGCAAACTCTCTGTCGTGGGAGACGACTAAAACGAGTTTATCGGAGGAAAGCCGTTTTAAGGTATCGAACACTTGCTTTCCGGTTGCGGAATCCAAAGCGCCGGTCGGTTCGTCCGCCATGATGATTTGAGGATTCTTTACCAAAGCACGTGCAATTGCCACGCGCTGCAACTGTCCGCCGGAAAGTTCGTTCGGGCGACGATCGCCCAATCCCTCCAGGTCCACCGTTTTCAGAATGGAATGAATCTCTTCATCCGTTGCACGCTTTCCCTGCAGTTCGAGGGCAATGGCAATGTTGGACGCCACGTTAAACTCCTGCAGGACATTATACGATTGGAAAATAAACCCGACATAGGTATTGCGATAACAGTCGAAATCGCTTTGTTTGAAGTTGGCGGAAGACGTGCCATTGATGACGATTTCTCCCTCATCCATTCGGTCAAGACCACCCAAAACATTGAGCAAGGTCGATTTGCCGCTGCCGGATTTGCCGAGAAGAAAAACCATTCCCGTATCCGGAAGAATTAAACTGACGTCGTTCAAAGCGCATACGGAAACGCCCTTTTTCGCCCGATAGATTTTTGTTAAATGATTTGCCTGTAGCATTTTGCTCCTACCTCCTTTCTTACGACGGAACCGTGTTCCTAAAAGGATTCTTGAATTACGAGTAATTATACTGCAAAACTCCCCGTCCGTCAACAGCAAAGCACCTGCTCTTTGCGCAACGGCCACAAAGCCTCTCGCGAAGAGAACCGGCACGAGGAAGACGACTTACAACACCTGCAAGCAGGAGAAGAAACCTGAATTTTCCGGTTCTCCTTCCTTACGCCTTCTGCCCTGACGAAACCGATGGAAAAAGGCACTGCAAAAGCAGTGCCGATTCTTCGTGCGTTTCTCTTATGCTTGTTCTTCCTGCTCCAACGCATCTGCGACTTTCTGCGTTACTCCCTGCAGCACTTCCTCCGTTGGGACGTATTGCAGGCGAATCATATCGCAAAGAGGCGTAAATTTGCATTTGGTCAGTTCTTCCGTCAGGATCGACGGACTTTGACCGCTCCACCCGTAGGAGCCGAACGCAAGGAATTTTTTCGGTTTCGGGGCAAGCCCTTTCATGTAGCACAAAAAGCTTGCGACGGTAGGCATAATGCCGTTATTCAGCGTGGGAGACCCGACGCAGACATATTTGCTGAGCATAACCTCCGTGATTGCTTCCGTATTATGCGTATACTTCAAGTCGATCAGTTTATACGGAATCTTCTTCTGCTCGAAACCGGAAGCGATGGCATGCGCAATCTTATCCGTGCTGCCCCACATGCTGTCATACACGATAGAAGCCTGCTCGCAGCCTTCCTGACGGACGTAGCGTTTCTCGTACCGCTCCAGAATCTGCGGAATGTACTTTTTCCACATAATGCCGTGCATCGGGCAGATGACCTTGATGGGCAGTCCGCCGAGTGCGTTTAACGCCCCCGTAACGGGTGCGGCATACGGCAAAACGATATTGGCATAGTACTTATCGGATTCACGGAAGACGTCTGCGATTTCCGGCACTTCTTCGTCCATTCTTTCGCTGGACGCGTAATGCTGCCCGAAGGCATCGTTGCTGAACAGAATTTCATCTTCCGGGATATAGCTTACCATACTGTCCGGCCAGTGCACCATGGGCGTTTGCACAAATTTGACCGTCTTTTTTCCGAGGCTCAGCGAGTCCCCGGTCTTGACGCCGACGTACCCGAGGTCGCCGTAATGTGCTTTCAGCCCGGCAATTCCCGCAGGCGTACTCGTGATGATTTGCGCGTTTTTACAAGCGGCGGCCACCACAGGCAAAGCGCCGGTATGATCCATTTCTACGTGGTTGCTGATGATATAGTCCACGCGATCCAGATCGACAACGGATTTTACACGTTCGAGCATTTCTGCCGCAAACGGTGCTTTTACCGTATCGAAAATGGCAATTTTTTCATCCACAATCAGATACGCATTGTAGGTGCTGCCCTTTTTGGTTTCGTACCCGTGGAAGTTGCGCACGTTCCAATCGATGGCTCCGACCCAATATACGCCTTTCGTAATTTCGTATGCTTTCATTTGTACTCTCCTTTTTGTTACAAATTTGATATGCTGTGTTGCAGGATACGGACCGCTTCCCCGGCCTGCGTCTGCCGAACGGCAAACGTCGTGTGGTTTGCGGAACCGAAATCAATCGTAAATAATTCTACGCCGCTCTCTTCCAGAGCCGTGACGATACGCCCGAGGGGTGGCTTCTGCCGGAACGAAAAAGCAACGATTGCCAGATCCTCCTGTATGCGAACGAAGTCCGCGGGAGTGTTGCAATCAAAATGCCTGAGCACGTTTTTATCCCCTCCGCGGAACAGCAACGTAAAACTCTGCGCCCCGCAGGAAATATACTCCACCGATACCCCGAAGGATTGAAACCGTTCCGAAACAAGCATCGCCTGACGAAACACGTCCTCCTCCCCGGTCTGCACCAATACGGCACGGTATCCTTCTTTGACGTTGATACCGAAACCGCCGTTGCGCTGCGCTTCGCTGACGACGAGCGTTCCCCCTCCCTCCGGATGAAAAAGATTGCGGACATGAATCGGGATGCCCGTTTCCGCAACCGGTCATACCGTTTGCTCGTGCAATACCCCGGCGCCGAACCGAGAAAGAGTTTTCATTTCCTCGTAGGACAGGCACGGAATGGTTTCCGCCCGATCGCAATAGTTCGGATTTGCCGACAGAACACCGTCGACGTCCGTCCAGTTTTCGTACAAGTCGGCCTCGACCGCCCGTGCGACAATGGCACCGGTTACATCGCTGCCCCCGCGGGAAAACGTTACGACGTTTCCTTTTTCGTCACTGCCGTAAAAGCCCGGGATCACCGCGTACGGGATGAGTGCAAGCTTCTCCTTTGTTGTGACATAACTTGCGTCGAAATTTGCCTTGGTGCCGCAAAATCGAATGATGCCGACGGCATCCAACATCGGCCATTGCAGCAATTCCGCCAACATTGCTGCACAAAGATACTCTCCCCTGGACGCAAAAAATGCTTCGTACGGATGCTCCGCCAGGGCTCGTTCCGTTTCCTGCAGGCAAGCCCGCATTCCCTTGACGTTCAGCTCGTCTGCCAAACGAAAAAAGCGGCTGCGCACCTGCTGCCAGGCATCGCTTTTGCCGCAGAGACTTTCCCGATACGCGGCAAGCAACAAATCCGTGATTTTATCGTCGCCTTTTGTTCTGCGCCCGGGTGCAGACACCACGACATACCGCCGTTGTTTGTTCTGACGCACCAGCGCACAAAGCGAGCGCACCGCTTCCGGCGTTGCCGTTGCGCTTCCGCCGAATTTGCACACAATACATTGCATTCCGTTGCCTCCTCTCTACTGCAATGTATTCCGAGGAGGCGGATTCCATAACCTAAGCGGCAAAACCGAGTGCCAGCCACAACAAAAAGCCGAGGCATAGCGCCACCAGTTTATACCCCCAGTTTTCCACGATAAGGAAACGCAGAACCTGACCGAACGAAACGTTTCTTTCTTTTTTTTGTTCCTGGTTATTCTTCATTTCCTAACCTCCAAAATGCGTTCAGGCGCGTGCGATCCTCTGTATGATAAGCGCATTGCAACGCTTCCGTCAACAATTCCGCATCCAGATACCGTTTGATTTTACCGTTATACATAACGGATATGATGCCCGTTTCTTCACTGACGACGATTGCCGTAACGGAAGGATTCATTTCCGTCATGCCGATCGCCGCACGGTGGCGGGTTCCCAAATTCCGATCCACCGTGGTGGACTGCGTCAAAGGCAGATAGCACCCGGCGGCAAGCACCGTATTTTTGCTGATCAGCACTGCCCCGTCGTGCAGCGGAGACTTGGGGAAAAACAACGTTTCCAACAATTCGGAAGATAGTTTTGCGTTCAAAATTGTGCCGCTTTCCAAAATATAGTTCGAAACGTACTCCGGCGCAATGATCATTAAGGCGCCGATATCCTGCTTGGCCATGCTCTGCGACGCCTTTACGATCATGGAGATGACCCGATCGATTTCCTCGTTACTGAGCTCGATATTTTGCGTATAATGCTGTTTTTGCAGACGCCAGCTCAGATGCGTCACGTCCCGGCGTACGTCCTGCGCAAACACGATGACGGAACACAAAACAATGAATACAAAATATAAAATCACTTCTGCCTTTTGCAAACGCACCGCAAAGAAGTGGTACAGAGCAAACAAAAGCGTGAGTAAAATCACAAGTTTGGCATACCACCCTGCATGTTTTGCTTCTGCATAGGCAAAAACGAGATAACATGTTAGCGCAAAAACCACTGCGGTAACCACGTCTCCCACCGAAACGTGAGTAAATGCAGTGCTTAGGTATTTTACAAATTCCATCGCTGAATCTCCGACGTTGTTTATTATTTATTGTACTATATTTTATAAATTTGTAAAATGCTTTTGAAGGAAAAAAGCAATTTTAAGCAAAAAAAGCAAGAAAAACACGGGAAAACCGCAGTGTTTTTCTTGCCGATTTACGCTCGCCTGTTTTGAGAATTCCCTGTGCGTATTTCGAAGGGACTTTCCGCCGAACCGGGTCAAATCATGTCTTTCCGATCCGTCAGCCAACTCACCGGGATTTCCGTCACGTCAAAACACCCGTAATGCCCGAGCTCCTTCAATCGTACCGCAGCTCGCAGATAGGCTACCGTCACGGCAGCGGTGAATAGCGGATTGGAATGCAATTTTAAGGAGAAACCGGCTTTGCATTCGTTTGACGAATCCGCAATGCCGACAAATCCTTCGTGCGGTAACGCGGCGCGATACCTTAGCACTTTGCGCTGGGAACAAAAATGTACGCGTACATCATAGCCTTGGAAATAATGCGGAATGGATCGGATTTCTTTCACAATCCGCCCGCGCCCGGCCGTGGCAGTAGTCGAGACATAGCAGACGCGCCGATGCGCCTCCGTTTCGCCAATAATTTCTCCTTTGCGGATGCGACGGCGCACTCCACGCTTCGGTACCGTAAACTGAACGGCATCCGTTACCCCGTCGATTTGCCGCAGCATGTTGCTATGCCCCTGACTGACCCCCTTTCCCCACAGCGTCTGCACGATTGCCTGCCCGTTCAGTGCTACGGCATACGTCCGCAACACGGAAAACAGCCCGGGATCCCACCCGACGCCGATGACCGAACAGGTTTGATGTTTCAGATTCTCCTCTTCCAAAGATTTTCGATAAGAAGACATTTCCGCATGCACGTCGAAGGCATCGACCGTACAAAACGTTTGTGCCAGCTCCGGCGCATAGCGGGGCAAATCCACCCGGGAACCCAGACACAACGCCAAAACGTCCAGATCTTTTGCGAATGTACTTGCTTCGCGCAGATCATAGACGGGAACGTCGCAAACCACTTGCTGCGGACGTCGCGTAAAGACGCAGACCGCTTGCATCTGAGGTTCCTTTTGTACCCTCTCCAAAACGCACTTTCCTAAATTTCCGAAACCGACAATCCCGACCCGAATCATAATCCCTCCAAATCTTTCCAAAAAAGAGCGAAAATTCTTTCGCTCTTTTTGTATTTTCAGTATTATGATAGACGTATTCTTTGATGATATGACGATTTTTTGAAATTCCCTTCCGTTTTAATCTTTTCGATCCGCAAAAATTGCCAAAATTCTTAAGAACTCCACATACAGCCAGATCAAAGAAACGACCAACGAGAAGGATGCCTTCCATTCCAAAGACTTAGGTTGAGCACAGGCTACGATCTGATTTACGTTATCCACGTCGATCAACAGATTAAATGCCGCAAGGCAGGTCATGACAACACAAACGAGCAACTGCAGCCAAAAACTGTTTGCAAAAACAAGAGCAATCGACGGAAGAATCAAAGTGAGAAGCCACAACAACAACTGCACCACGACTACGGAAATCATTGCAATAAACACCGTATTGCGCAGGCGTCTTCCGGCACGCAGTACCCCTGTTGCATTCAGCAGAATCGTGATGCCGAGCGTAATGACGGTGGCAAGCAGCGCCCCGAATACGATGCCGCGATACACGCCTTCAAATAACATGGAAAGCGTACCGACCAAAAAGCCTTCGCTCAGTACGTAGACTGAACCGAGCACCGGCGTAGCGATACGATAGGCCAACAAACCGCTGATCACCGCCGCAATGGCGCAGCCGACCGATACCCCGTAATACAACGGGTAGTTTTCTGCAATGACTCTTTGAAACAATACGACGGAGATAATCGCCGATAAAAAAGTTAAACCGACAAAATACAAACTTTTCAGAGCAATCCCCCGGTACGTACACGGCTCGCTTACGACTCCCGTCGCCGGCGTTGCCGTCAGCATTCTGGTGATTGCAGGGTTTCCGTTTTTCATATCGATTTTCCTCCTTCAAACCCTTTTTTCGAAAAAACGTTTTGAAAATTATTCCTGATGAGAAGCACTTTATTCCTTCCCCTCCATAAAAGAACCTCGTTTTTTCGTGAAGACAGTATAAGCCTTTTTCGCTTTGCTGTCAAGTTGAAAACTCCTATGGGAGAACTCGAAACACCGGTCAGAAGCATTGACAAAACAGCGGTACTCGTCTATAATATTCGCATCAGCGAAACAAGAGGCAAAGGAAGGTATCGGCTTATGGAAAAGTCTAACGTCACGATGGATAAATTAGTGAATCTGTGCAAAACACGCGGGTTCGTTTACCCCGGCAGCGAAATCTACGGAGGGTTGGCAAATACTTGGGATTACGGCCCCCTCGGTGTGGAATTGAAGAACAATATCAAAAAGGCCTGGTGGAAGAAATTCGTGCAGGAAAGCCCCTACAACGTCGGGTTGGACTGCGCCATTCTGATGAACCCGAAAACGTGGGAAGCAAGCGGGCATCTGAGCGGATTTTCCGACCCGTTGATGGATTGCCGCAACTGCCGCAGCCGTCACCGTGCCGATAAACTGATTGAAGCTTATGCAGAAAAACATAAACTTGACATCAACGTCAACGCCATGACAAACGACGAAATGAGTGCGTTTATCGAGGAGAAAAAAATTCCCTGCCCGGATTGCGGCAAAAGCGATTTTACGCCTATCCGCAAATTTAACCTGATGTTCAAAACCTTTCAGGGGGTGACGGAAGACTCTGCAAGCACCGTATACCTTCGCCCGGAAACGGCTCAGGGCATTTTTGTAAACTTCAAAAACGTGCAGCGCACCACGCGGAAACGCGTGCCTTTCGGCATCGGCCAGATCGGAAAGAGTTTCCGCAACGAAATTACGCCCGGTAACTTTATCTTCCGCATCCGTGAGTTCGAGCAAATGGAACTGGAATTCTTCTGCGAGCCGGGAACCGATTTGGAATGGTTCCACTACTGGAAAGACTTCTGCAAACAATGGCTGCTCAGCCTGGGTATGGACGAATCGAAACTGCGCCTGAGGGACCACGAAAAAGAAGAACTTGCGTTCTACTCCAAAGCCACAACCGACTTCGAGTATTTGTTCCCCTTTGGCTGGGGAGAACTCTGGGGCGTGGCAGACCGTACGGATTACGACCTTACCTGCCACCAAAACGTCAGCGGGCAAAGCATGGAATACATCGACCCGATTACCAACGCAAAATACGTGCCGTATGTTATTGAGCCTTCGCTCGGAGCGGATCGCGTTCTGCTGGCATTTTTGGCAAATGCATACCGCGAAGAAAACGTCGGGGAAAACGATACGCGCGTTGTGATGAAATTCCACCCTGCTTTGGCTCCGGTGAAAGTTGCGGTATTGCCACTGCAAAAGAAACTCGGGGAAAAAGCACAGGAAGTGTATGCTATGCTCAGCAAACACTTTACGACCGATTACGACGAGACCGGTTCCATCGGCAAACGCTACCGCAGAGAAGACGAGATCGGCACGCCGTATTGCGTCACGGTGGACTTCGACACATTGGAAGACAACACCGTTACCTTGCGGGATCGCGATACAATGGAACAGATTCGTTTACCGATTTCCGAATTGACGGACTACGTGCAAGCCCGGCTGGAGTTTTAGCCTCATTGCCCCTTTTCTCCGCACATACAGAAAAGCGGGCACACACAGGTTGCATTCTTAAAACAAGAACAACAAAACAACAAGAGCACAGGAGAGAATTTCCGTTCTGTGCTCTTTTTTTGTTACATGAAACGCGTGTAAAACAAACCTTGCACCTCTCCCTCCCCTCGATTCTCCGTTCCGCCTTTCGCTGCGCTGCAGGAAAACTTCCGGATTTGTTTTATTTTACCGGAACGATGGCACACCGCTTCGATTTTCCGAAATGCCCGATGACAGCGACCTCCGGAGCGGAATCCGATAGAATCCGCAATTGCAAGCGTCGACATGATTCGTCAAATTTATATAAATTCAAATATTCTTTGCTTTCCGCACGGAACCTATTGACAGGGCCTTCTCTTTTTCGGTATAATGTTATGGAATACGCTGCACGTGAACGTGCAAGAAGGAGATAGTTATGGAAGAACATAATCACGGTGGTTTGACGAAAAAATACGGTCTGATCACCGCAATTTGTATGGTCGTCGGTCTCGTTATCGGATCCGGCGTGTTCTTTAAGGCAAGCAAAGTACTGGCAAACACCGGGGCAAACATCGGGCGCAGTTTGCTGGTGGTCGGCATTGTCGGCACAATTATGATCATTTGTTCCTACGTATTTGCGACCCTGGCAAACAAGTATTCGAAAGTGAACGGACTTGTAGACTATGCGGAAGCAACCTTAGGCAGAAAATACGCTTACTACGTCAGTTGGTTTATGACTACCATCTATTACCCCTGTCTCACCTCGACGTTAGCATGGATTTCGGCACAATACACCTGTATTCTGTTCGGAATGGATGTGAATACGGCAACGCATTTGGTGCTTGCTGCCGTGTATCTGATCGGGATTTATATTCTGAACTCGCTGGCACCGAAACTTGCCGGACACTTTCAAGTTTCCACAACCTATATCAAACTCGTACCGTTGGTGATTATGGGAATTGTCGGAACTATTGTCGGCATTGTGAACGGCACAACGCTGGAAGCTTTTCAGACTTCGATCATCGCGCCTGGGGTTACAAACGACATTTTTGCGGCAGTATGCGCCTTTGCTTTTGCATATGAAGGCTGGATTATCGCAACCACGATCAACGCCGAACTGAAAGACTCGAAACGGAACCTTTCCATCGCTCTGATTGTGGGTGCAGTGATTGTCGTTGGCGTTTACATGCTGTATTTCCTCGGTATGACGGGCGCCCTCAGCACTCTGGATATTATCAACGCCGGCAACAATCTGCCGATTCAGGCCTTTACGGAACTGTTCCACAGCCCGGTCATCGGCACCATCATTATGGTTTTTGTTGTAATTTCCTGCCTCGGCACAACGAACGGTCTGATGCTTGGTTGCTGCCGCGGAATGTACGCAATGGCGGCACGCAACGAAGGGCCGAAACCAAAACTCTTTGCTCAGATCGACAAAGAAACGAATATGCCGCACAATTCGGCCATCATCGGCCTGCTTTGCTGCGCCGTCTGGTTGGCACAATGGCAACTTATGTTTTACAACCACGCCATCGGCGAAAGCACCCTGCCGGCTTTCTGGTGTTGGGAAGCGGATGAAGTTACCATCATTACTTTGTATGCGTTCTACATCCCGATTTTCATTTCGATGATGATTAAAGCAAAAGACCTGAACGTTTTTAAACGTTTTATCATGCCGGGTGCTGCCGTACTCTGCTGTCTGTTTATGATTTTCTGTGCCTACAACAGCTATCAAGCGGACGGGCAAATTTGGTCCTATCTGATTGTATTCGCATTGATTATGCTGATCGGCTTCCTTTGCTCCAGCGATTTCAAAAAAATAATCCGAAAGAAAACTCCGACCGAAGAAGCGGCGGAACCTGCAGAGCAAAGTGCAGAATAAAAAAAGAGAAAACAAAAAAAAGAACCGGCACTTGTCGGTTCTTTTTTTAGAAAGCAAATTGAATTCCTTAATCGGCCGGCATTGCTCTTTCTGCCCTTTGCTTCTATCGTGCGGGCGAAAGCAGCAAACACTGCTAACCGGAAATCTTATTCATGACGGCTTGCTTTCCCTGTTGCACCAATTGTTTAACTTCCGGGCTGGCTTCTAAAAGCATAGCGCCCGCAAGCGCACCGAATGCAATCCCCGCAAAAAAAGATCCTTTCATTTGAATTCCTCCTACCTTCAGGGACAGTATGCGGCATACACAAAAGAATATACGTAATTTTTGCACGGATTTTCAGCGGGAACACCGCCATCGGAAAAACCGGGCCTTTTGAAATTTCTTTTTTTGCTGCGACCCGGTTAAAAAGAACTGCGTGGTAAAACAGCCGGCGAGCGGGCGCTTTCCGCAGTGACCGGACCGTTTCGTCGTTTCCGGAGCAGGCACATGATGCGTTCACAGATACGCGGCAAAAATAAAAACGTCACAGAGTTTCTGTGACGTTTTTACGTTTTTGCCGATACAGAACAAAACTGTTTTCGACTATTTCTCCTGTTTGGTGCGATAGTCCTCTATTGCTTTGTGGATGGCTTCTTCCGCCAGAACGGAACAGTGAATTTTTTGCGGAGGCAACCCCTCCAACTCTTCAATCACTTGCGCGTTCGTTAATTTTTCGGCCTCTTCCAACGTCATCCCCTTAATCATCTGGGTTGCGGTAGAGCTGGAGGCAATCGCTGCACAGCAACCGAACGTCTGGAATTTTGCGTCTTCGATCACGTCATCCTTGATGCGCAACGTGATTTTCATAATGTCCCCGCACGTCGGATTTCCAACGATACCCGTTCCGTCCGGATTCTCGATTTCTCCGACATTTTGCGGGTCGGAAAAGGCTTTCATCACTTTTTCGTTATATAAACTAGGCATTTTTATTTTCTCCTTTTTTCATGGAATAAAGCGGCGACATCTTTCTGAGAAGCGCTACCGTATCTCTTAGCGTATCGACAACGTAATCGACTTCTTCCAGCGTGTTATGCTTGCCGAACGAAAAGCGAATCGAACCGTGGCCGAGCACCACGTCTACCCCCATCGCATGCAGCACGTGGGACGGTTCCAACGAGCCGCTGGAACATGCAGAGCCGCTGGAGACGGCAATGCCCGCCAGGTCCAAACGCATCAGAAGGCTTTCCCCCTCGATGTATTCAAACGAGAAGTTGGCATTGTTCGGCAAACGATTGATTTCCGAGCCGTTATACTTCACGTCCGGGATTTCTGCACGAATTCTTGCAACGAGATGATCCCGTAATGCGGCGCAATGTGCGGCATATTGCGGTTGATTCTTGACCGCATTTTCTATAGCGACGCCCATTCCCACTACTGCGGGGGTGTTCGTCGTTCCGCCGCGCATGCTGCGCTCCTGGCCGCCGCCGACAATCAATTTATCGATCCGCACACCGTTGCGGATGTAAAGTGCGCCGATCCCCTTCGGCCCGTAGAATTTATGCGCCGAAATACTGAGAAGATCGCAATCGAGCTCTTTTACGTCCACTGGAATGGAGCCCATCGCCTGAACCGCGTCCACATGAAACAGTGCTTTGCTGTTTTCATGCACGATTTTAGCAATCTCTTTTACGGGCTGGATCGTGCCGACTTCGTTATTTGCCATCATAACGGAAACCAAGGTGGTATCCGGCCGCAGTGCTTTTTTTAACGCTTCCACACGGACGGTTCCGAACTCATCCACAGGAAGGTATGTCACCTCGAACCCGTGTTTTTCCAACCATGCACAACTGTTCAGAATTGCATGATGCTCGATCTGCGTTGTGATGATGTGTTTCCCCTGTTCGCTGTGCCCGAGCGCCGTTCCCTTGATGGCCCAGTTATCCGCCTCGGATCCGGAACCGGTAAAATACACTTCGTTCGGATGTGCATTGATAGCATCCGCTACTTGTTTCCGCGCCACGTCCACCGCACGATGCGCTTCTCTGCCGAACTCGTGCTGCGAATGCGAGTTTCCGAAAACTTCCGTAAAATACGGGAGCATGGCCTGTACTACGACTTCATCCGTACGAGTCGTTGCCGCATTGTCCAAATATACTCTGTTCATACTACGCCCCTTTGCTTTCGTCGATCAATTGTTGCAACGAAATAGAATCTAAATAGTGGTTGATGTTTTGATATAGTTTTACCCAGACCGGCCGGGATTTACAAACGTGATTGCTTGCGCATTTGCCGGAAATACACTCCACGATTTCGAGGTTATCCTCCACCGCACGAAGCAATTCTCCGACCGATGTCTCGGCAGGTGTCTTGGCAAGCTGATAGCCCCCCTGTGCCCCACGCTGCGTCACGACGACGTTCGCTTTACGCAAAAGAGCCATGATTTGTTCCAGATACCCTTCCGTCGTGCCGGTTTCGCGCGAAAGCTCCGAGATGGAAATCATCCCGCTTTCGTATCGTTCTGCCAAAGTGATGCAGGCGTTCAGCCCATACTTGGCCTTTGTGGAAAGCTTCATAAATCCTACCTTTTTAATTCATACTAATTTACTAGGAATAGTATACTTCAAGAGTATTCCACTGTCAAATGTTTTTACTCCGAAAATGTAAAAAAAGAAAGGTATTGTTCCCTTTCTTTAATTCTTTCGCCCTTCGGGACGCCACTATTTTATTTCCGCATCGTCCTGGTCGGAATCGGCAACGGCGGTCTGCCCATGCGTTTCGCCCGGAAGCGGCTCTGCGTTTTCGGATTCCGTCGCTTGTGCAGCAGCCGGGCCTTCATATACCCTCACCATGACCGGCTTGGTTTTGGATTTTTTCAGGTACTTTTTATCGATCAGCGAAACGATGCCGAACCCGATTGCCAAACAGCCCAAAAACAAAACGAAACAAGCCCATTCCGGCAGGTGCAATAAGAGCCCGATGCCCATGCCGAGTATCGCTATCGCCAACGGAATAAAGTACACGATGAGGGACAATTTCAACACGAGGTGCCCGGCGACGTCGATTTCCGCAATATCGCCTGCTTTTGCGTTCAACTTGTTTTCCACCGTCAGATTCACACTGGTATCCTTCGGCCCGAAGGCGCACATGCCGCATTTATCGCACGTGCTTTTGCGTTCGAAACGAACGGTTGCGAATTTTCCGTCCGCCGAAACTTCCACTACTTTTCCGAGTTCTCCCATTCTGTCTTCTCCGTTATTTTCTTTACGACATAGGCCGCGATCATCGTTGCGGACGCCGCCGGATAATAAGCGATACTCCCCGGTTTGCCGTCCCACTTTTCCGCGAGGTTTTTAGAGACCACGCACGGCACGTCATACGTCAGACCGCTGTTGCGCATGCTTTTGCGTAAAGCGCGCGCAAAACGATCGTTTTTTGTTTCGAACAGATTTTTTATTTCGAACTGAGGCAATTCGTATCGATTGCCTGCCCCCATGGCACAAATCAACGGCAGATTTCTTTGCCCGCATTCGGATATCAGCGTGATTACGTCCGGAATGCTGTCGATGGCGTCCACAACCATATCGTAGGAACAATCCATCACGGCAGATGCGGTTTCCGCATTAAACCGCAAAAAGAGCGGGCGCACTTCCGTGGGAGAATAACTTTCCACTCTGTTTTTGCAGGCAAGCACTTTTGGCATACCGATGGTATCAAACGTGGCGACGATCTGTCGGTTCAGATTGCTTTCCTCAACGACGTCCCCGTCCACAACGGTCAGCCTGCCGATTCCCGCGCGCGCCAAAAACTCCGCAACGAAACCGCCCACTCCGCCGACGCCGACAATCAGCACGTGGCTGTTTTGCAGCCGAAGGAACTTTTCCTCCCCGAGCAATTTAATGGTACGCTCATTCGTCGGATTCATCGAGGCAGATTCCCAATTCTTTCAACTGGTCGTTATCGACAACGTTCGGGGCTTCCATCATCAGGTCGCTGGCATTCTGCACTTTCGGGAAAGCGATGACGTCCTTAATGGATTCCGCACCGGTCAGAAGCATGGTGAGTCGATCCAACCCGAAGGCAATTCCGCCGTGCGGAGGTGTGCCGAAACGGAACGCTTCCACAAAATAGCCGAAGCGTGCGGCAATTTGTTCTTCCGTGAAGCCAAGCGTCTGGAACATCAGTTTTTGTACTTCCTGATTGAAAATACGAATGCTGCCGCCGCCGGCTTCCTGCCCGTTGATTACGATATCGTATGCTTTTGCACGTACCTGCTCCGGATGTGTTTTCATTAAAGCCAGATCCTCGTTTTTGGGGCTGGTAAAGGGATGGTGTTTTGCCACGTAACGTTTTTCATCGTAATCGTACTCCAACAATGGGAAGTCTACCACCCACAAAACTTCGTACCGATTTTTATCGATCATGCCGAATTTTTCGGCCAGTTCGCACCGCAAAGCGCCGAGCGAATTGCAAACGATTTCGTTATCCGCATCCGCTACGATGAACAGCAAATCCCCCTGTTGCGCATTTGCCGTGGCAAAAATCTTTTGCATTGCCTCTTCGCTTACAAACTTGGCAAAGGAACTGCGCACGCCGCTTTCGCCGATGGCGGCCCAAGCAAGGCCTTTCGCGCGATACGTTTTGGCGAGATCCGTCAGTTTATCGATTTCCTTACGGGATACTTCGTGTTCGTGCCCCTTCAGAACCAATCCTCGGACAGCTCCGTTTTGCGCCAGAGCACTTTCGAACACGCCGAACCCGCAGCCCTTTACCGCTTCGGAAAGATCGCACAACGGCATATCGAAACGCAAATCCGGCTTATCGGAACCGTAGCGCTCCATCGCCTCCTGATACGGCATACGGCGGAAATGCTCCGGCAGTTCGATGCCTTTGATCTCCCGGAAGACTTCTTTTACCATGCCCTCCATCACTTCGATGACGTCATCTTCTCGATCCACAAAGGACATTTCGATATCGATTTGCGTAAACTCCGGCTGACGGTTGGCACGCAAGTCTTCATCCCGGAAGCATTTTACAATTTGAAAATACCGATCCATCCCGGCGATCATCAGCAACTGCTTGTACTGCTGCGGCGACTGCGGCAAGGCATAGAATTGGCCATGATGCACCCGGCTCGGTACCAGATAGTCCCGCGCGCCTTCCGGCGTGGACCGGCCGAGAACCGGCGTTTCGATTTCCAGAAAGCCATGACCGGACAGATAGTTCCGCACCACTTGCGCGATTTTGCTGCGCATGATTAAGTTTTGCTGCAGCGCGGGGCGGCGCAAATCCAGATAGCGATACTTCAGGCGCAGCGCCTCGTTCGCATCGTCTGCATTGGAAAACGGCAGCGTTTGTGCTTCGGACAAAATTCTCAATTCGTTTGCGAGAATTTCCACTTCGCCGGTTTTCATTTCCGTGTTGACGTTTTCCGGCGTGCGCGCCCGCACGATGCCGCAAATCGCCACGACGTATTCCAGCTTTAACGTGCCTGCTTTTTCGGAAAGCTCCTTTGCACAAGTTTCGTCAAACACGGCCTGCAC
>CAKPYT010000034.1 GCA_934203075.1 uncultured Clostridia bacterium
CCGATGCAATTGCAAAGCGAAACGAAGGATCCGTTTGAATCTCTGTTTCAACTGATCGGCAAGACGGACCTGAAAAATTACCTGACCATGTTCGATAACATCGTTGCGGGAGACGGCGTTCAACAAACGACGGAAGTAAACGCATCGGACGACGAAGAATTCCAAAACTACCGCTTTGTGATGACCATCACCTGCGGCGAAACGGAAACGGTAAAAATGTACTTTAACGAAATCGACACCGTAACCGAAACGGAAGTGGAAGACGGTGTGGAAGAAAGCGAAACATCCACCACGCTGCAAGGCGTACTGGTTGTGGGCGAAAAACGTTTTGAAGTTTCCGGCAAACGCGAAGTAGAAAAGAAAGGCAGTGAAACGGAAGTTTCCATCGAGTTTACCACCTACGCTTCGGAAGACAAAACCAGTTACGTTACGATTTCTCACTCCACCGAAAACGACAACGGGAAAACCGCAACGGAATACGAATACGAATTGTACCTGAAAGGCAAAAAAGTTTGCGAATTCAATCTGGAAACGGAAGTGAAAGAAGGTCTGACGGAGTACTCCTTCCAGGTGAAAAACGGCGGCATCTTTACCAAAACGGAAATTCACCTGCAAAAGAACGAGCAGGACGGTACGGTAACGATGGAAGTCGAAGCCCTCGGAACTTCTTTCCGCTTTACGGTACAGCAAACGGAAGACGGCTTTACCCTGGTAGGGCAAGGCGGAAACACCCAAATTTAATCGTACACGTCAAAGGTTTTATCCCCTCTTCTCCTTCCTGCAAAACCGAAAAATGATTTTGCCTGCGGAAAGACCTCGGCGTTCCTTCGATAAAAGAAACAGACCGTTTCAACGGTCTGTTTCTTTTGTTCTGCCTTCTTTCTTTTCTGTGCCATCTTCCTCCCTCCGGTTTCTTCCGGTATCTCCCGTTTCCCGGAATCTTTCCGCAGACGCCTTTTCTATGCAAATTTTTCCGCCGTAAAATCGACCGTAAATCGACCGTTTTACAAAAAAATCACGATTCACGCAAAAATACAACCTTCCCCGGGAGGAGCTTCCGCCGGCCAACCGGGCTGCGGAAACGAATACGGCAATTCTTCCTTTTGCCCTTCGCAGAATTCGGAAGCACTGCCGCTTGGAAACAAAAAGGGTTCGGAAAAAATCCGAACCCTTTTGTCGATTATTTTTGTCGTTTTCAGAACGTTTTCTTCCCGCACCCCGATTACAGGATTTCGATATGATGTTCCCCGCCTTGCTGCGATTCTTTCGGGAAAGAAATTTCCAAAACGCCTTTCTCGAATTTTGCATGAACGTCCTTTTCGGAAACGTCCCCCACGTAGAAACTACGACTGATCGTGCCGGATCTGCGTTCTCTGCGCAAATAGTTCTGCGTGCGTTCCGTCACTTCTTCTTTCTTTGCGGTAACGGTAAGATATCCGTTTTTCAACTGAATCGAAACGTCCTTTTTATCGTAGCCGGGCAACTCCGTTTCCATTACGTAGTTCTTGCCTTCTTCCCGAATGTCCGTGTTCATCACGCTCGTGCTGTTGCCGAAGAACGGTGCAAAAAAGTCGTCCAACCCGTCTCTCCATAAATCATTTTCTCTTCTGTGCATAGGATAGTATTTCATAAAATGTTACCTCCGAAATCTTTTATTTAATTTAGCAAACAGGAAATTGATTTGTTAGCAATCTCTATTCCTTATTGCTAAATCTGTTATACACCTCTCTTTGGGAATTGTCAACTTTTTTACGAAAAAAATATCTTTTTTTCGTATTTTTTTTGTTATTTTTTGTCGATATGCCGTTTTCGTTTTTCTTCCGCATTGACATTCGTCTGCATTTCGGGTAAGATAAAAGAGACGAAAGTCAGTCAGAGGTGAAACCATGAAAATACATTTTCTTCCTCAAAACGGTGTCATCGGTTTTTGCGCGCCCTCCCTCGGCGTAGCGGGCGAACCGTATGCAACGCGCTTTGAAAACGCAAAAAATCAACTACGCACCACCTACACGCTTTGGCAAAGCGAAAGCGTAGCAAAGGAAGCGTTTTTTGCCAGTGCCCCGGCAGCAACCCGCGCAAAAGAGGTGGAAGAAGCCTTTACAAAAGCGGACGCGGTACTCTCCGTCGGCGGAGGGGAACGCATGATGGAGATTCTGCCGTATCTCCGTTTTTCCAAATTGAAAAAGCAGGCAAAATTATTTTTAGGCTATTCGGACAATACCGTTTTGACCTATACGCTGCCCACGATCTGCGACGTAGCCGCCGTTTACGGCTACTGTGCGCCGACTTTCGGCAGAACCCCCTGGCACGAAAGCATTCTGGATACGCTTTTGATGCTGCAAGGCAAAAAGGAACAATTTTGCGGCTACAGCGCCTACGAAACGCCGAATGACCGACCGCAGCCCCCTTTGGCGCCCTATCAGCCGGACACCCCGAGCGTCTGGAAATTTTCCCGCCCGCTCGAAGTGCAAGGCCGTATTCTCGGCGGCTGCCTGGACGTGCTGCGCACTCTCGTCGGCACCCCGTTCGACAAAACCAAGGCCTTTTTGCGCCGTTACGAACGGGACGGAGTTCTGTGGTTTTTGGAAAATTGCGAAATGAGCCCCTTCGACGTATTGCGTACCTTGTGGCAATGCAAACAGGCCGGCTGGTTCCGTACCGCAAAAGCGTTCGTTTTCGGCCGTACCGCCGTGCAATTTGCCCCGTTCGGTATGGATTTTATCACCGCCGTCAAAGAAGTGCTGGGGAAGGACGCGCCCCTCGTCTGGGATGCGGACTTCGGCCACGTACCGCCGTCGATGCCCGTTCTGATGGGCGCAAAGGCAACGCTCTGCGTCAATGAAAAGGAGCGTTTCGTCCGCTACAATTTTTCCAAGGAGGACCGGGTATAATCTTTCCCGGCTTGCTTTGCCCCATCGCAAAGCCGTGAACTTTTTACAAAAAACCGTGGTGAATTTCACCACGGTTTATTTTTTCTGTTTGCCGCGTTTCCGAAAGGTGCCGGAAAATCGTTCCCGGCTGCTCCCGGGCATCCGCTGCTCCGCCCCTCAGGCCCCGCAGGAAAAACAACGCTTTTCTATCTTTCGGTTTCCGATCAACGCGATTCTTCGTTCGGCACTGTCGGGTTCGCCGCTTTTTCTTTCTTCTCCCGACGGCGACCCTGAAAAAATTGCGACAACAACCCGGCACATTCCTCTGCCAGAACTCCGCCCACCGTTTCGCACCGATGGTTCAGCCGCTCGTCCTGCGGGATGCGATACAGCGTTTCGCAACCGCCGAAGCGCAAATCGGCTGCGCCGTACACCAACTTGCCCAAACGCGCATTTACGCATGCCCCGGCGCACATGGGACACGGCTCCAGCGTGACGTACAAGGTACAGTCCTCCAGATGCCACGTGCCCGTTTTTTTGCTTGCCTTCTGCAGTGCCAGAACTTCCGCATGCGCTACGGGGTTATGCGTCGACTGCCTCAGGTTATGCGCACGCGCAAGGATTTTGCCCTCCCGCACTACCACCGCGCCGACCGGCACCTCTCCTTTTTTTGCCGCTTTTTGTGCCTCTTTCAAGGCGGCTTTCATAAATTGTTCCATTCCTCTCCTACTTATGATACGGCGTATGATGCAGTATCGTAAACGCACGGTAAATCTGTTCGCTTGCGATCAGGCGCATCAACTGATGCGGGTACGTAACGTTTCCGAAGGCCACGGAAACATCGCTTTTTTGCTTTACTTCGTCACTGACCCCCAGTGACCCACCGATTACCACCGTCACTTCCGGCTCGCTGCGAAACAACTCCGCAAATTGAACGCTATCCACCTGCGTGCCTTCCCGATCCAGCAAAATCGTTTTGCCCTGCATTTGTTTCAGCAGAGCCTCCCCCTCCGTCTGCTTGCGCTTTTTCTCCTCCCCGACGTTACACTCTGCCACTTCCGATATCTCGAACTTGCAATAGCGCTGCAAACGTTTGGCATATTCCTGAATGCCTTCCGTAAAAAAACTCTCTTTTATTTTGCCGACACACAACAAACGAACTTTCATGCCGCCCCCCGAAACGCAACGATCCAAAGCACAATACAAACCAAGGCCGTAGCGCCGAACGCCACCCCTCCGGATAATTTTTCTCCGAACGGCAACGGGATTTTTTCCGTTTCTTCCGTCTGCGGGCGGAAACGATACACCAAAAACAAAATACCGCCCACCAGCACGAGACCAAGCGGCAGAACCCACGCAACGTTTCGCATCACAAACTCCGTCACGGCGGTTTCCGCCAGACTCAACGCAAGCACCGCCACGTTATTGCCCGCATGCACGAGAATGCTTGCCCATGTGCTGTTTAAGGTCAGCGCCACCCAGGCAAGCACTGCTCCCATCAGCAGCGGGTGCAGCGTCTGCCACGGCGAAGTGTGCATCAGCGCAAAGGTAACGGCAGAAAAGGTCACCGCACGACCCTTTCCAAGCATCCGCGTTGCTCCGAGAACCGCCCCCCGATAGGCCGTCTCTTCGCAAATTGCGGCAATAACGCCTGTTACAAGCACCCCGCAAACAAACTGCGCCGGCTGCGTAAAATCCGGATACGTCACACTCGGTGCACTGCATCCGACGCTTTGCAAAAAGGCGGAAAACCACTGCTGCAAGGGTAAATCTACCGCGAGCATCGCCAAAGCAAGCAACAAAAGCAGCGGGGCGGTTTTCCACGGGAACGGTCGAAACCGGTTTGCCGCGACAAAATCTATTTTTTTTGCACGACACAGCCCCCACACGGCAACAAAAATGCTGCCCTCGATCACAACGGAACGCAGCCAGAATCCCGCGTCCGATTGCAAAAACTCCGGCGCGGCAAAAAAAATCGTTTGCCACAGTACCGCCGCAACATACGGGCACAGCACCGCCAACAAAAACGCAATGCCGCCTTCGCGGAATTTGTACTCTTTACACATAAAATATTTTACTCCTTCGGTATTGCAGCCCCAGATCCACGTCCATTTCGATTCCTTCCGTCCACCCGCATTCTTTCAGTGTGCGAACGGCTGCGTCAAACGCCAGTTCCGGCGTGTTATTGTGCTGGCTTAAATGCCCCAGGATGACGTGATCGGTCGTGCCCATACGCACTAACTCTTTCAATACCGCATTTGCCTGATCATTGCTGAGGTGCCCTACGTCCGAAGCAATGCGTTTTTTCAAGGGGTAAGGATACGGCCCGTTGTTCAGCATAGACAAATCGTGATTGCTTTCCAAAAGTACCGTGCGGCAATCGTATAAAAAGGAAAACAGCGCATCGTCGTACGTGCCGAGATCCGTCACGGAAGCGAACGAAACGTTGTGCTGCGTCAGTTTATATGCCACACAAAATGCCGCATCGTGCGAAACGGGCAGGAACTCCACCCTGACGTTTCCCACCGAAAAGGAAGCGTCAAAGGGATGCACGGCGGTTAATTCCACCGCGCTTTTTGCCATCAATCCCGTAACTCCGGATTGATGCACGTATACCGGCGTGCCGTATCGCCGCACCCACTGCTGCAAGCCGCAGCAATGATCGCTGTGTTCGTGCGTAATTAAAATCGCATCGATCTGTTGCGGGGTGCAGTTCAGTTCTTTCAGCCGCTGCTCCGCCTCGTAGCAAGGCAGGCCGCAATCGATGAGTATTTTTTCTTCTTCCGAAGCGACCAGGGTCAGATTGCCCTTGCTGCCGCTCCTCAATACGCAAACGTTCATGAAAATATTATACTATTAAACTTTACGAAACGCAAGTCAATTGCTTGTGAGGTTGCGGAATCTGTGCTATACTTCTCTCATAAAAAAGCCGAGAACCACGGAGGTTTTTATGAGAGAAGTTAACACAAAGGAAATTTACAAAGCGGTAAAGCAAATGGCTTTGCATGCCGATTGCAACATTGATCCGGCAACGAACGAAATGGTACGCGCCGCTGCCGAAAAAGAAAGCAACCCCACTGCAAAATTTGCACTGGAAGTTATTCTGGAAAACAACAAAATCGCGCATGAAAAAAACATGCCCGCCTGCCAGGACTGCGGCATGGCCGTCATCTTTTTGGAAATCGGTCAGGAAGTGCTGCTGACGGGCGAAAACGTCACGAAAGCCGTAAATCAGGCCGTTCGCGAAGCGTATGAAGAAGGTTACTTCCGCAAGAGCGTTCTGGATCCGATCACCCGGATCAACACGAAGGACAACACCCCTGCCGTCATCCACTTCGAAATTGTGGAAGGCGATAAGGTAACGGTACACTTCCTGGCAAAGGGCTTCGGCAGCGAAAACATGTCCAAACTGTACATGCTGAAACCCGCACAAGGCATCGAAGGCGTGAAGGACGCCATTGTCGAAACCGTGCGTGTGGCCGGGGCAAACCCCTGCCCGCCGATCATCGTCGGCGTCGGCATCGGCGGCACGATGGAAAAAGCCTGCCTCGTTGCGAAAAAGTCTTTGCTGCGTGAACCCGGAAAACACAACCCCAACCCGGAAATTGCCGCTATCGAACAGGAAGTCTTCGAGCGCATTCAGGCGCTGGGCATCGGTGCACAAGGCTTCGGCGGCGACACTACCGCCCTTTGCGTCAATATCGATACGTATGCAACGCACATCGCCGGCTTGCCGGTTGCCGTAAACATTCAATGCCATGCGGTTCGTCACGGCACGATGGTGCTTTAGGAGGTAAGGAAAATGCAAGCAAGAAAAATTCAACTTCCGTTAACGGACGAAGTGATTCGTTCTTTGCACGCAGGCGACAGCATTCTTTTAAGCGGGGATATCATCACCGGAAGAGACGCTGCTCACAAACGCCTGGTGGAATGCTTAAAAAACAACCAACCCATGCCGGTAGAAGTAAAAGGTCAAACCATCTATTACGTCGGTCCGTGCCCGAAAAAACCGGGCATGCAAATCGGCAGCTGCGGGCCGACCTCTTCTTATCGCTGCGACCCCTTTACGCCCACCATGCTGGATCAGGGCCTGAAAGGCATGATCGGCAAAGGGCTGCGTTCGGCCGAAACCATTGAAGCAATGAAAAAGCACTGCGCCGTATACTTCAGCGGCATCGGCGGGGCCGGTGCGTTTTACGCAAACTGCGTCACGAAGGCAGAAGTCATTGCTTATCCGGATCTGGGGCCGGAAGCCATTTATCATCTGACCATCAAAGAATTGCCCGTAATCGTCGCCATCGACTGCTACGGCAACAGCATCTACGAGCACGATAAAAAATAAGTTCGGAAAATTTTCCGCCTTTTAGAAAACAAAAAGGAACAAGCACGGCTGACGCTGCGCCTGTTCCTTTTTTTCTTGCCCTCTCACGATTCTCTTTTCCAAAACGCGGCACGCCTGCCGTACGGCAAAAAAAGAGACGCAAAACTTTGCGTCTCTTTTTTCAGATCGGTCGGCTTTTCTTTCCTTCGGCACTCCGACCGAAAACCAAAGCCTACTTCTTTTTTGTGCTTTTTGTCTGACATGCCGAACAATACGGGCAGGAGGAGCAATCACAGGACGACTTCCCCTTTTTCTTGCGCAGGATTGCCGAAACGACTACCCCCGCAACAATTGCCACGCATGCGATAATCAAAACAATTTCCAACGGTTTCATTTTCTACTCTCCTATCAGAGACGGGCCTTGTTCCGCTTGCGCAAAATCAGAACGACGACTGCCACGACCGCCGCCCAGATAAATGCGGTCCACCACCAGGATCCGATGGTGTAAACCATGCATGCCACAAGGTAAGATGCAGCAAGCCAGAACAACAAAGTGCCACGGAAACGTTTTTCGCTTTGCAACTCTGCCTTGGCAGTCCCTACCGCAGCAAAGCAAGGAATGGTTGTCATGTTAAACGCAATGAAGGAGATCAATGCGGGAATGCTGATGTTCGTTGCCAGAATCATTGCCTGCACGGCACCGATTCCGTCTTCGGCAGCGATATCCAACCCACCGATTTCCAACCCGGCAACCGATACCAGGCAAGCCGCCAAGGTGGAGAACGTTGCAATAACGTTTTCTTTTGCAATCAAACCGGAAACGGCAGCGACCACGAAGACCCAACCGTATTTCCCAAGCTGACTTCCAAAGCCAAGCGGCGTGAACAACGGCTGCAGCAATTGGCTGAGCCCTGCCAGAATGCTTTGGTTGATTTCTTCATCTTTCAGATATTCCCATCCGAACGAGAAGTGCGTCAAAACCCAAATGACAATGGTGGAAGCCAAAATGATGGTGAATGCTTTTTTCACGAAGTGTTTGGTTTTATCCCACAGGTGAATCATCAGGTTTTTGAACTGCGGAGCATGGTAGGAAGGCAATTCCATAATGAACGGAGGCGTTTCGCCCTTCAGTGTGGTGCTTCTCATCAGCAACACGCTTGCAATCGCCACCACAATGCCCAACAGATACATTGCGTACGTAATGAGGTCCGCATTCCCGACGTGGAACTGTTCCACGATACCACCGGCAACCGCCGTCAGAATCGGCAATTTTGCCCCGCACGAGAAGAACGGAATGACGCGAATCGTTGCGGTTCTTTCTTTTTCGTCCAACAGCGTACGGGTATTGATCATTGCGGGAACGGAGCATCCGAAGCCCATAATCATCGGCAGGAACGCACGTCCGGACAAACCGAATTTACGGAACATACGGTCCAGAATAAATGCGATACGTGCCATGTAGCCGCTGTCTTCCAGAATGGAGAAGAACAGGAACAGCACCAGGATGGGAGGCAGGAAGGAAAGCACCGCACCGACGCCTTCGATCATACCGTCGTTAATCAGCCCTACTGCCCAGGAAGAAAGATTTCCGGCTTCTACCAGACCTTTCAGCCAATCGAACAGTTCGCCTACGATCATATCGTTCCAGATATTGTTCACGATCACGCCGGGCGAGTAAACCGCACCGTCGTAGAAACAAGCAAGCCATCGTGCGCCGTAGTTAATCGCTTCCAGTTCCCCTTCTGCATTCGGCACGAAATAACCGAGTTGTTCCAACGTCGGAAGCTGGAAGATGGAACCCAAAAACAGGAAGTTCTCGGAGAAAGTCAGATGGAACACCGCAAACAAAATCACCAGAAAGATCGGAATCCCCCAGATTTTATGCGTCAGCACTTTATCTGCCTTATCGGAGCGCGTCATTTTGTGATCTTCCGAGGAGGCATGCTGTACCACGCCCGAGAAATGTTTCGAAATATACTTGTATCTGCCGTCTGCAATCAACGCTTCGTAATCGTTTCCGAACGTTTCGTCTGCATTGGCTTTTTGAAACTCTTCCACCATGCCGAGCGTTTCTTTGTGCATTTTCACTTCCAGCTCGTCTTTTTCCACAAGCTTTACGGCATGGAACAACGGGTTCTTTACCCCTTGCCCTCTCAGAGCAATGGTAACGTCGCGAATCAGATGGTCTACGCTGGTTCCTTCCAACACGGTGGACCCGCTGCGTACTTTTTTGCTTTCGTTCAGCGCCTTATCCATCAATTCGGAAAGCCCCGTGCCCTTTAATGCGGAAATACGCACCACCGGCACGCCCAGGCGTTTTTCCAACTCTTTCGCGTCGATTTTATCTCCGGATTTTTCTACCGCATCCATCATGTTCAGCGCAATCACCATCGGCACGTCGATTTCCAGCAATTGCGTCGTTAAGTACAGGTTGCGTTCCAGGTTCGTTGCGTCCACAATGTTGATGATACAATCCGGCTTTTCGTCCAGAATATAATTTCTTGCAATCACCTCTTCCGGCGTATACGGCGAAAGAGAATAAATCCCCGGCAAGTCCACAATGGCAATCGGCTCGGCGGCTTTTTTATAGACGCCGTCCCGCTTGTCTACCGTGACGCCCGGCCAGTTACCGACGTGAGCCGTAGCTCCCGTCAACCCGTTGAACAGCGTCGTTTTGCCGCAGTTCGGGTTGCCCGCTAGTGCAAAATGCTTCATTTTACCACCTCCATTGTGACCAGTGCCGCTTCCGTCTTGCGCAGCGTCAATTCATACCCGCGCAGCGTCACCTCGATAGGATCCCCCAACGGCGCACGTTTTCTCAAATAGATCTGCGCCCCCGGCGTAATTCCCATGTCAAATAGTCGCCTTTTCATCTTGCCTTCGCCCTGCACCGTTTTCACGATGCCGCTTTCTCCTATGGCAAAGGCATCCAACGTTTTTTGCATAAAACTTCTCCTTTCTTTGCTCTCTTTGTATTTACACTCGTTTTTCGAGGATAAACCACACTTATACTACAAAAATTCTGGTGCTTAAATCGTGATCCAGCGCAACGCGCCCGTCTTTCACTTTACACACCACACTCCCGCCGCCGGAACTCAAAACCGTAATCTCTCCGTTGACCAGGATCCCCAAACTTTCCAGATGCTTTTTTAGTTTTTCGTCCGTAGCGATACGCACAATCTTCAACGGTTGATTCGTCGGTGCAAACAGAATCGGCATTTCTTTTTCCCCCTCTTTGGTTTTGTATCGACCGCCGCGTCACACGCTTCAACCGACAAAATCAATAATATGAATATTCTTTCACATTCATATTTAGTATGATACTCGCCGTAAAAGAGACTGTCAAGCAAAATATGAAATATTTTTCATATTTTTGTTGCATTTTGAAAGCAAATCCACTATACTGTAGGCATGAAAAGCGAAGTGCGCCAGCCCAAACAAGAACGGGCCATAGAAAAGAAAAACAAAATTCTCCGGACGGGCTACGACGTTTTTGCCGAAAAAGGCTATTACGGCACGAACACTGCGGAAATCGCAAAACGAGCGGGGGTTTCCATCGGCATTGTGTACGGATATTTTGCCGACAAACGAGATATTCTCCTCAACGTTTTAAATTTGTACCTGCAAAAGATATCCGAACCGATCATGGGGATTCTGAAAGATGCTACACAACTCTCTTTGCCGCAAACCATAGAGCAAATCGTGCGGCAAACCGTGCAGGTTCATCGGGACAATGCCAACATGCATAAAATGCTGCATTCCCTTGCCGCTACGGACGAGTCCGTCAACGAACGATTTCTTTCCACGCAGGACCACGCCACCGAAAATTTTACAAAACGGCTCACAGAACTCGGCGTTACGGTGCCGAACCTGAGAGAGCGCGTTCACTTAGCCATCGATATCATCGAGGCTTTTGCGCACGAAACCGTCTACGATCAGCATCCCTACCTTGATTACGCAGCACTGGAAAAGGTCGTTTGCAACACCATAACGCATTTATTTGTGTAGCCGTGCCTTGCTCCACAAGAATTTTAATGAAAAACAAACGGCAGAAAACTTTTTCTGCCGTTTTTATTCTCTTCTACAAAAAACTTTTGCAAAAATCGCGCTTCCCTTGCCCCTTCCGCAAAACAAACGAAACGCCATTCGGTTGCTTTCTCCCCTTCCGCATTCGTTTGCTCGCTCCGACCGTTTCGGTTCCCATGCCTGCCGGCAGAGGCGAGCGGCCAGCCCTTTCAGAGTCTGAACTCGCGCGCACCGCTCTTTCTTCTTAGCAAAAACAATCAAAAAGCAATCGTCCGCAAAAACGATTGCTTTTTTGTTGCTTCTAAACGATCCGCCTATTTGACGTAGGGGTCGATTTCCAACAGTTCGTAATGATAAACCGTGATGCCGTCATCCGCCAGTACGGGCGTTTGTTTCCTGGTGCTGTTCATTTCCACCATCAGCTCGTGCCCCTGGAACCTCACAAGATCGGTTTCCCGAAAAAGATCGCTGTCGATAAACTCCTGCGGACCGGAAAACCTTGTAACTTTTTGGATCCGGGCATACACCCAATCGTAATTATCGCCGTCAAAAGCACACAACACGCCGATGTCGCCGACGTCGATATTACAGGGTTCGTCAAAGGTCGCTAAAACGTCAATGACCTTTCCCTCCTTTTCGAGTCGTTCCAACCGATTACCCGGCATTCCCGATTTGAAATAGTGCGGGTGGGTAAACAAACTTTCATCTACACTTTCTTCCGGGTATTTGATTGCATCCTCCTGAATACAATTATCCATATACCAAAGCATATAATCCATCGAAAAATGAGATCCGAGCTCTGCTGCCGCCATCACCGAACCCCACACGCGCATACTGCAACGCAGTGCCTGCCCGGTGTTTAAAACCGGCACGCATCCGCTGTGGTTCTGATGTGCGTCTCCGCCAAAGCAATAACCGTGCTCGCGAATATCCTCCGCCACCGCATCGATGACTTCGTCCGTCAGCGGGGCGTCGATATAATCCGGATCCCCCCACCACGTCCAGCCTACTACTTTGTAGGTTGTTTTATTTTCCTTTTTTCTGCCCATAGCAAATTCCTCTTTGCCCACAAAACCCTTTTGCCGAACAAAACAGTTTTTCCAAAACGAAAAGTGAACCGTCCCGGGGACGCTTTTCCTTAAAAATCCCGATATTTCTTTCTGCCAAAGGAGTTCCTTTTTTCTCCATCAGTATACCTTTTCTTCCCCTCTCTATCAAGGCTTTTTTAAAAACAAGCACAAAAATTAACGCTGTCCCTCATTTTTTTGCGCTTTCCTCGGGAACTCCCGAAAAAATATCCCAAAAATCATTGTCAAAATTCCAGAATATGCTACAATAATAAAGTAAGGTTTCGAGGACCTTACCACACTATGGGGTTATGGCGCAGTTGGTAGCGCGCTTGAATGGCATTCAAGAGGTCAGGGGTTCGACCCCCCTTAGCTCCACCAAGTGCAAATAATACGAACCTTGAAAAATCGGGGTTCGTATTATTTTTTGCAAAAGACTTCTTCGTAGTCAAAATACAACGATAAATAGGAACAGCCGGGCGTTTAATCGCTCGGCTTTTTCTATACTCAAAAACAGGTGCTTGCTATTAACGACCGTATAACAGTTTTTTCAATAGACTTTACACCAAAGATACCGCTCCGTTTTTTTGCCTTTCGTCTTTGCCGTTGTAGCAC
>CAKPYT010000035.1 GCA_934203075.1 uncultured Clostridia bacterium
CCTGCAATGGGGATAGAACGTCCGACGGCATTTTTCAACCGTTTCCGGAAGAAAATTGGAGCCGAAAGAACGGAAGGAAAGGAAGAAAACGCCGGGGAAACAGCGAAAAGAATCCGGTCGGAACGCCGTCTCTTTTTGTTTCTGCGGAAAAGAATCCACAAAAGGAAAAAACAGAACCGTTTGTTTCGGCAAAGAGAAAAGGAGGAAAAACCTTTCCGAAAAAAAGAAAAAAGCAGAAAAGAGGAAAGGAACCAAAGTAAAAAGCCGATTTTAGAAAGAAAGAAAAAAAGAGGTAAAAAACAATCCACCGCGAAACACGAAAAAGGGGGATAAAACGTGGGCGAATTGTGAACGGAATGGGTAAAAGTGAAGATGGGGAAAAGACGGTGTGAAAATGTGGATGATTCCGTGGAAAATCCAAAAGAGAAAGGAAAAAGTGCGGAAAGAGAGCAGAGGAAAACGTCCGGGAGTTTATCGTGAATCCGATCGGTTTGCGGTTTTTAAAATCGGTTTTTCAACCGTTTCCGAAGGGGAAAGGAAGCTTGTGTTTATGAAAAAAGCCTCCCGGAAGGGGGCTTTTGAACGAAAAAACCGGCACGCGCGTGCCGGAAAGTTCAGGGTTGCTGTGTAATTCGTCCGTTCGAGACCTGTAAAACGTTGCAATCGAGGCCGTGCGTGACCGAGGCATCCATATGCGTGGCGGTTAGCAGAATCTGTACCTTGTCGCTGAACGTCAAAAGTTTTCTTTGGCGGGTTAAGTCCAGTTCGCTGGTGACGTCATCCAGCAGCAGCACGGGGTATTCGCCCGTCAATTGGCGAAAAATTTCGATTTCCGCCAGTTTTAAGGACAGCGCAGCCGTACGTTGCTGCCCTTGCGACCCGAAAGAACGCAGATCCGTTTCTCCGTTTCCAAAGGAGATGTCGTCCCGGTGAATGCCTGCGTTGGTAAAGCCGGTGGCGGCATCCCGTTCGAAATTGCGTTCGAGAAGGGCGCAGAACGCTTCTTCCGTCGGTGCCTTATGGAGGGAAGAAAGGTAAGAGAGCCGCAGGGTTTCCGCTTCGTCCGTCAGCCACCGGTGCGATTGTTCCGCCAGGGGGGCGAGTTGTTCCAGAAACGCTTTGCGCTTGCGATAGACCTTGGTACCCTCTTTTGCCAAAGAAACGTCCCAAACGGAAAGCATATTCCGCAGGGCGGCTTTCTCCTTGCTTTCCTTTAGCAGGCGGTTGCGCTGCTGCAAAATACGATTGTAGCGACAAAGGGCATAGAAATAATCTTTATCGATCTGACAGAGGTCCACGTCTAAAAAACGGCGGCGTTCGGCCGGTCCCTGCCGAATGGTTTTGATTTCGTCCGGAGTAAAAACCAGGGCTTTCAGGTAGCCCAGCATTTCCGCCACACGCGACACGCCCACTTCGTTTACCGCAATTTTTTTCGGTTCCCGGGTGCTGTATGTCAAAGAAATGCTTCCTTTGCCGAAGCGACTTTCGAACTCCGTTTTCACCAGCGCTTTTTCTTTTCCCCAGGCAATCAGCTCCCGATCCGTATTGCGTTGGGATTTCCCAAGGCAGCACAAAGAAACGCACTCCATCAGGTTCGTTTTTCCCTGTGCATTCGGGCCTAAAATCAAATTGATTCCTTTGGAAAAAGAAACCGTTTGTTCCTGCAGGTTGCGATAATTTCGCACCGCGATGCGCGTGACTTCCATAAAAAAAGTATAGCACAGTTTACCGAAAAACAAAACGGCTTTCTGCGATTTGGGCGAAAAAACAGGAAAAGGCGCAAAAAAGAGCGAAGAAACCTCTGTCTAAACCGCTATGTTTTATAGACAGACTTTTTCTCTCGGTTTTTTAGCCCATTTTACGGCTTAATTTGAAAAAAGTTAGCAAAACCCCTTACAAAAAGAGAGAAAGTATGATATAATAAACAGGAAAATAGAGGCATTTAACGCCGCCAAACGGAAACGGCGAAAGAAGGCAGCATCAAAAAAGGAGGACACAATGCCAAACGAAAAAAATACCAATTACGGCGAAGAGCAAATTCAGGTGTTGGAAGGGCTGGAACCGGTGCGGAAGCGCCCGGGGATGTATATCGGCTCTACCGACGTGCGCGGTTTGCATCACCTTGCGGTAGAAATCGTGGACAACAGCATCGACGAGGCTCTGGCAGGGTATTGCAATCGCATTGAGGTTATCGTCAATGCGGACGGCTCTCTTACGGTAAAAGATAACGGGCGCGGCATCCCTACGGGGATCCACAAAGCGGAAGGGGTTTCTGCGGTGGAAGTCGTGCTGACCAAACTGCATGCCGGCGGCAAGTTCGGCGGCAGCGGCTATAAAATTTCCGGCGGGCTGCACGGCGTGGGCCTTTCCTGCGTCAACGCACTGAGCAGCAAATTGATTGTGGAAGTGGATCAGAACGGACATCACTATCGGCAGGAGTATCGTCGCGGCATCCCGCAGGCGAGATTGGAGGTGGTCGGCCCGTCCGACTGCACGGGGACCACGGTGACGTTCTGGCCGGACGGCGAAATTTTTGAAACGCTGGAGTTCGAGTACGATCGGCTGAAAGCACGCCTGCGCGAAGTGGCGTACCTCAACAAGGGAATCACGATTTTGCTTCGGGACGAGCGGGAAGGGAAACAGAGGGAAGAAACGTTCTGCTACACCGGCGGTGTTTCCGAATTTGTGGAAAATCTCAATCGCAACAAGGCGACACTGTTCCCGCAGCCGCTATACATCGATAAATCCGTGAAGGAGGGCGAAGTAGAAATCGCCCTGCAGTTTAACGACAGCTACAACGAATTGATTTATACCTATGCAAACAATATCAACACGGAAGAGGGCGGCACGCATCTGGACGGGTTCAAAAACGCTTTGACGAAAGTGGTGAACGACTACGGACACAAGTCGAACCTGATGAAAGAGGAGGAAAAACTTTCCGGCGAGGATATCCGCGAAGGGCTGACGGCCGTGATTTCGGTGAAATTGCAGGATCCGCAGTTCGAGGGGCAAACGAAAACGAAACTGGGCAACAGCGAAATGCGGAGCGCCGTCGCGCGCGTCGTGACGGAGGAACTGGGGAACTTCTTCGAATTGAATCCGAAAGAGGCGAAAGACCTGGTGATGAAATGCATCACGGCGCAACGGGCGAGAGAAGCGGCGCGGAACGCACGCGATCTGACCCGCAGAAAGGGCGTTCTGGAAAGTACGACGCTACCCGGGAAACTGCACGACTGCACGGATAAAAACCCGAAAAACTGTGAAATTTACCTTGTAGAGGGCGATTCCGCAGGGGGAACCGCAAAAGAGGGGAGGGATCGTCGCTTCCAGGCGATTTTGCCGCTGCGCGGAAAAATTCTGAACGTGGAAAAAGCGCGGTTGAACCGCATTCTGGAAAATAACGAAATCAAAAACATGATCACCGCCTTCGGCTGCGGTATTTCGGACGATTTTGACGAAAACAAACTGCGCTACGACCGCATCATCTGCATGACGGATGCCGACGTAGACGGCAGCCATATCCGAATTTTGCTTCTGACGTTCTTCTTCCGATACATGCGTCCGCTGATCGAGAACGGGCACGTCTACATTGCGCAGCCGCCGCTGTACAAAATCACAAAGGGCAAGCAGGATTATTATGCGTTTACGGACGAGCAGCGGGACGCCATTCAGGCGGAAATCGGCAGAAAAGGCACGGAAGTTTCGCGCTACAAAGGTCTTGGCGAAATGAACGCCGAACAATTGTGGGAAACGACCATGAATCCGGAAACCCGAACGATGCTGCGCGTCACGATGGAGGACGCTTACGAGGCGGATGCGATCTTTACGGTGCTGATGGGAGAAGACCCGGAACTGCGCCGGGAGTTTATCGTCAACAATTCGAAACTGGTCAGCGATTTGGACGTATAGAGGTGAAGTATGGCGAAAAAAACAGAACAACATGAAATTGAATATACGAAAGCTCTGGAAAAAAGCACGGTAAACGACGTACATATTGTGGAGGAAATGAAAAAATCCTTCATTGCGTACGCCATGGCGGTAAACGTATCCCGTGCGATTCCGGATGTGCGCGACGGATTAAAGCCGGTGCATCGCCGCATTTTGTACGCAATGGGCGAACTGAATCTCACCAACGACAAACCAACGAGAAAATGTGCGCGTATCGTCGGCGACGTGCTGGGCAAATATCACCCGCACGGAGATTCTGCCGTGTACGACGCGCTGGTACGTCTGGCGCAGCCGTTTACGATTCGCTGCCCGTTGGTAGAAGGGCAGGGGAACTTCGGCTCGGTGGACGGCGACCCGCCGGCGGCACAACGTTATACCGAAGCGAAACTCAGCAAAATCGCGGGAGAAATGCTGCGGGATATCGACAAAGACACGGTAGACTACTACCCCAACTTCGACGATACGCTGCAACAACCCAGCGTACTTCCCAGCCGCTTTCCCAACCTGTTGGTCAACGGGGCGGACGGAATTGCCGTGGGTATGGCAACGAACATCCCGCCGCATAACCTCGGGGAAGTGATCAACGCCACCATCGCAACGATGGAAAACCCGGACATTTCGCTGGAAGAACTGATGACCTATCTGCCTGCGCCGGACTTCCCGACAGGGGGGGTGATTATGGGCAGGGCCGCCATTAAGTACGCCTACAAAACGGGGCGCGGCGGCATTGTCGTGCGCGCCAAAACGGAGATCGAAGACTTTGCCAACGGTACGCGGCAGAGAATCGTCGTGACGGAATTGCCGTATCAGGTCAATAAAGCGACTTTAATCAAAACCATTGCTGATCTGGTAAAGGACAAACGCATCGAAGGAATTTCGGATATCAAGGAAGAAAGTGACCGCAAAGGAATGCGGATCGTCATCGATATCAAAAAGGATGCAAACGCACAGGTCGTGCTGAATTTGCTGTTCAAGCACACGCAGCTGCAGGTTTCGGACGGCATCACCATGTTGGCTCTGGCCGACGGGGAACCGAAAATCATGCCGCTGAAAGAAATTTTGCAGCACTACATCGCTTATCAGCAGCAGATTATTTACCGCCGCACCAAATACGACCTGAATCGGGCGGAAGAAAAACTGCATTTGTTGGAAGGGTTGATGATTGCCCAGAACAACATCGACGAAGTGGTAGAAATCATCAAAAAATCCGACGATCGCGCTATGGCGCAAGAGAGCCTGATCGCTCGTTTTGCCCTTTCGGAAAAACAGGCGACGGCCATCCTCGATATGAAACTGGCTCGTCTGACGCATATCGAAGTGGATAGTCTCGCAAGGGATATCGACGAACTGCGTCGTCAGATCCGGGAGTTCAAAGAAATTCTGGCAAGCCCTGCCAAGGTGGACGAAATCATCAAAACGGAGATGACGGAAATCCGCGAGAAATACGCAACGCCTCGTCTGACGGAGATTTCGACGGATTATTCGGATATCGAAATCGGCGATCTGATCGAACGGGAAGACGTCATCATTTCCATGACGCACTACGGCTACGTAAAACGCCTGCCGATCAGCGAATACAAAACGCAAAGGCGCGGCGGCAAAGGGGTTACGGCGCATAAAACGCGGGAAGAGGACTTCATCGAAACCATGTTTGTCAGCAACACGCACGACGATTTGCTGTTCTTTACCAATAAGGGGAAAGTGTACAGCTTAAAGGCGTATGAAATTCCGGAAGCGCAACGCACGGCAAAAGGGCGCGCGATCGTAAATCTGCTGCAAATCGAAAACGGCGAAAAGGTCACCGCCGTGTTGCCGCTGAAAGAGGGCACGCGCGGTTATATGTTCATGGCAACGAAGAACGGCCTGGTAAAGAAGACGGACCTGCAGGAGTTCGCATCCATTCGCAAAGTGGGGAAAATCGCCATCAGCCTGGTGGGGGACGACGAATTGGTCGGCGTTCAGTTTACCACCGGCTACGACGAAATTATCGTGGCAAGCAGTTCCGGCAAGTGCATTCGTTTCAGCGAAGAAGAAGTGCGCGCCTCCGGCAGAGAATCGCAGGGCGTACGCAGCATGCGGCTGGACAAAACGGAACATATCGTGGACTTCACGGTGCCGAAGCACGGTTACGATATCTTAACCGTCAGCGAAAACGGTTTCGGCAAACGCAGCGACGTTACGGATTATCGCCTGCAGTCCCGCGGGGGCAAAGGCATTAAGGCCGGCGTCTTCAACGAGAAGACGGGAAACCTTGTGAACCTCAAGCAGGTGCAGGAGGAAGAGGACGTCATGATTATTGCGGATAACGGCATGGTCATCCGCATGCAGGCAAAAGACATTTCGAAGATCGGCAGAGATACGTTAGGGGTGCGCGTCATGAAAATTAAGGACGGCGACGCTAAGGTCGTTTGCGTGGCAAACACGCCGAAAGAAGCGGAAGCGATGGAAGAATCCTCAGAAGAAGAATAAACGTTTTTGGGGAAACCGGCATTTTAAAACACAGCGATTTGCGTCGCTGTGTTTTTTTTGCGTCCAAAAGACGCAGACCCTTGGCACCTGTTTCGAAAAAGACGGGAACGGGCGGCTGTGATTTTGTGGGAAAAGAGCAGAGAGGTTGTTGCCCCAACGCAAAAGGGGCGGGAAATCCTGCTTTTGCTTCCGAAAAAAAGGCGCTGCGAAAAACGAAGCGCCCGAATCGGATCTAAATTTTTATGCGTAATGATATTTTTTGCGGTTCGTGATCCAGAAAATCACGGTCATAATGACAGAAGCGATTTCTGCCACGACGATGGCATACCAGATTCCGTCCGCACCGATCAGGGCGGGAAGAATCAGAATGGCACCGAGTTGGAACACCAACGTCCGCACAAACGAAATAATGGCGGAAATCAACCCGTTGTTCAGCGAGGTAAAGAAGCCGGAGCCGAAAATAGAGAACCCGCAGAACAGGAAGGCGATGCTATAGTAGCGGAAGGCGTTGCAGGTCAGTTCGTGCAGAGACGGGTCGTTCTGAATAAAAATGCTGGCCAGAGGGCTTGCCAACAACTGACTCAGCCCCAGCAGGACTACGCTGGTACAGCCAATCACGATGAGGCTCTTTTTGAAGAGGTTCCGCTGCTCTTCGTGGTTTTGGGCCCCGTGGTTAAACCCGATGAGGGGTGCCACACCGATGGAGTACCCGATGAAGATGGCTACGAAAATGAAGTTCACGTACATAATCACGCCGTAAGCCACAACGCCCGCTTCGCCGAGATATTTCAACAACTGCACGTTGTACAGCGTGCCGACGATAGAGGAGGAAATGCTGCTCAGCAATTCGCTGGAACCGTTTGCACAGGCCTGAAAGAACACTCTCGGATAAAAGTGAGATTTGGTAAGTCGCAGCAAACTGTTGTTTTTATGCAAAAAGTAGAACAACGGGCCCGCCCCGCCGACAATCTCACTGATTACGGTAGCGGCAGCGGCACCTACTACGCCCCAGTCGAACACGGCAACGAAAACCACGTCCAGAATCATGTTGGAAAAGCCAGCGATCAAAGTGAAAACCAGGCCGAGTTTCGGTTTTTCCGCCGTGACGAGAAAACCCTGGAACATGTTTTGCAGCATGAAGAACGTTATGCCGCCCAGGCAAACCCTTCCGTAGAGCAGGGCATAGTACTTTACTTCTGCCGTGGTGTCGAACATATTCACAACGGCACTCAGACAAAGCTCCCCGAGAAGCGTAAAGGCAGCGCCGACAATCAGCGTTGCTTTAATCATCATGGAGAACAATTCATTTGCCTTCTCCCGGTCGCCTTCTCCCAGCGTTTTTGCCACGATGGCGTTTCCGCCGGTGCCGAGCATAAAACCGATGCCGCCGAATACCATAATAAATGGTGTGATGAGGTTCAGCCCCGCAAAGGGAATTTCTCCCGCAAAAGTGCTGACGCAAATGCCGTCCACTACGCCGTAGATGGAGGTGAAAACCATCGTAACGATGGAGGGCAGCACAAAACGGAATAGTTTACCAAAGGTAAAATGATCGGATAATTGAATTCGTTCTTTCGTTTTTTGCATACTTTTTCTCCAAAGATAGATAGAACCCTCGCTGTGTGGCGAGGGGCATAACTACAGTATACTTACTCTAACGGAAAGAATGCGGTTTGTCAACCAAAAAACAGAGGTGCAGAAAAAGAAGAAAGTACGTAACGAAAAACCGATGGAAGGAAGGGGAAAATCGCCCAAAAAACGGAAGATTTCACAAAACTTTCAATTCTTCGCGGGGGGCGAAAGGTTGCGGCAAAGGCCTCTTTTTGCTATAATAAGTATTCAATAGAACGTGATTGCAAAATATGCTTGCGCAGAGGAGTTAGTTATGTCGGTTATCATCACTACGGATAGTACCTGCGATCTGAATCAACTATCGGCAGAGAGAAACGTCCCCATTGTGCCGCTTTCGGTAGAATTGGGCGAAAATACCTATCTGGACGGGATCAATATCCAGCCGGAAATGATTTTTAATTACGTTGCGGAAACCAAACAGCTTCCGAAAACGTCCGCGCCGAATGTAGAAGATTATCTCAATTGTTTTCAAAAATACGTCGGAGAAGGGCACGAAATCGTGCATATCAGCCTTTCCAGCGGGATTTCTAACTCGAACCGGGCAGCGAATCTTGCCGCACAGGAAGTAGGGGCGGAGAAGGTCTTCGTTGTGGATAGCCTTGCCCTTTCTTCCGCACAGGGGCTTCTCGTCATGAAGGCCTGCGACTTGCGGGATGAGGGAAAAAGCGCGCGCGAAATTTACGAAGCGGTGCTGGCTCTGGTGCCGAAAACGCAAACTTCCTTTGTAGTGGATCGGTTGGACTACCTGCACAAAGGCGGACGTTGTTCTTTGCTGTCTCTGTATAGTGCCAAAGCGTTGAAAATCCGCCCGTCCATTCATATGGATGAAGGCAAACTGAAAGTGAAAAAGCGCATGATGGGGCCGTTGAAGCACTGCATTAAAAAATATATCGAATCGCTTGCGGAGGAATTTCCCAAATACGATAAAACGCGCTGTTTCATTACGCATACGTTGTGCACGCCGGAAGTGGTTCAGGTGGCAAAGGACGCCGTAAAGAAGTATTTTGACTTTGACGAGATTCTGGAAACGAACGCCGGCAGTGTGATCACCAGCCATTGCGGGCAGGGAACGCTCGGCCTGTTGTTCCTTTCGGAAGAGTCGGTAAAAAACGCAAAGAAAAAGAAAAAAGAAAAAGAGGACGAAGAGTAACCTTCGGGAAAGCCGAAAAAAACGATTTGTTTCAAAAACGGCTTGTTTCAAAACAGGAAAAGGAAAAAGAGTTCGGACGATGTCGGAACTCTTTTTTGTTTTTCTTATTTGTTTTTAAACCCGGGTTTTTGTTGCGTTTCGTTTCGAGCCGTCCTCCCGACGCTTTTGAAGGAATCGGGAGCCCCCGCTTTTTTGGGGGCTTTGAAGAACGAAACGAAAGAAGAGGAGAAGCCTTTTCGCCGCGGGACGGGAAGAACCGCTGTCGCTACATTTGTTCCGGCGCGTCGATTCCCAGGAGGGACAGGCCGGTTTTCAGAACGGAAGCGGTGCACTGCGTCAACAGGAGGCGTGCGTTTTGCGTCGGAGCGTCTTCCGTCAGAATGCGGTGTTCGATGTAGAATTTATTGTAGGCTTGCGCCAGGTCGATCAGATATTTGGAAATGCAACTCGGTTCGTATTTGTCCGCCGCTTCCCGGACGGTAGCGGGGAAGGCGTTCAGCAGGCGAACCACAACCATGCTGTCATCATCCGTCAGGGCAGAAAAATCGATCCTGCCGATTTTGCCGCCTTTGTTCAGTACGGAACGGCAGCGGGCGTGTGTGTATTGAAGATAGGGGCAGGTTTCCCCATCGAAGTTCAGCACGCGGTCGAAGGTGAAAACGATATCCTTCATTCTGCCGTTTTGCAGTGCGCTGAAAAGAACCGCACCCACGCCGATTTGTTCGGCAACGGCAGCCTTATCCGGCAGGTTCGGGCTTTTTTGTTCGATGATATCTTTTGCTTTCTCTACCGCTTTTTCCAGAACGTCCGTCAGCCACACGACATTGCCGGCACGGGTGGACATGCTGCCTTCTTCCAGCGAGACCATGCCGTAGGCGACGTGGACCAGGTCGTCCGCCCAGGGGAAGCCGGCCAGTTTCAGCACCTGAAAGACCTGTTGAAAGTGCAGATTTTGTTGATACGCCACGATGTACAGGCATTTATCGAAATCGTAAGTTTCCTTGCGGTAGATGGCTGCCGCCAGGTCGCGCGTGGCGTAGAGGGTTGCGCCGTCTGCCTTGCGCAGCAGGCACGGGGGCATGCCGTAATCTTCCAGTTTTACGACTTCCGCACCGTTGCTTTCCACAAGCAGCCCTTTTTGTTTCAGCAAGTCCAGTACGGGCTGCATTTTATCGTTATAAAAACTTTCGCCTGCGTAACTGTCGAATTTCACCTTCAGGCGGGTATAGATTTTGGAAACTTCTTCCAGCGTGATGCGCTTGAACCAATCGAACAGGCGCATCGCTTCTGCGTCCCCGTCCTCAATGCGTTTGAACCATTGGCGTGCCTGTGCATCCAACTCCTCGTTTTCTTCTTTGTGAAATCGCACGTAGATTTCCTGCAGGGCCTTTACGCCGCCCCGACGAATCGTTTCTTCGTCGCCCCAAAGTTTGTAGGCCACAATCAGTTTGCCGAATTGGGTTCCCCAATCTCCCAGGTGGTTGATACCGACCACGCGGTAGCCAAGGTACTCGTAGATTTTATAAAGCGCACTGCCGATGGCGGTCGTCCCCAGATGCCCGATGTGAAAGGGCTTTGCGATATTGACGGAAGAATAGTCCAGGCAGATGGTTTTTCCGTTGCCTTCCCGGGAGGAACCGTATTGCCCGCCCGCCGTTACGACTTCGTTCAGTACGCCGGCAGCCACGGGGGCACGGTGAAAAAACAGATTCAGATATCCGTTGACGGCTTCTGCTTTTGCAATCCACTCGTTATCCGTCAATTGCGCTTTCAACTCTTCCGCAATGCGTTGCGGCGCCTTGTGCATGGTTTTTGCCAGTTTAAAGCACGGCAGCGTGACGTCGCCCATTTTTGCGTCCGGCGTGTAGGTTAAAAGGTTTTCCAGTTCTTGTGCGGAAAGCCCTTCCACACGCAAGAAGGATGCGGCTTTTTGTTTGAGATTCATACCATACCTCTTTGGTTCGTTTTGGTGTTTCTTTCTCTTTATTCTAGCACATCCGGCGGAATTTTCAAAGTAAAATCAGCGACAACAAAAACGGGAACAACAGATAGTAGGCAAAATAGCGCAGTTTTGCCTTTTTCAGCAATTTTTGCAGCAGCAAAATGCCCAGATACCCGCCGATTGCGGCGCAAACGACGCCGATACCTACGACACCCCAGGAAATGACAGAGGGAGAACGCAGGACGGAGATACTTTCCACTGCGGCGCTCCCCAGAATCACGGGGATGCTCAGCAAAAAGGAAAATTCCGCCGCATCCTCCCGGGTGATGCCGCAAAGCGTCAGCGCGGAAACGGTGCTGCCGCTTCGGCTGAGCCCCGGCAGCACGGCAAACCCTTGTGCCACGCCGCAGACCAGCGGGATCCACGGCTTGGCTTTGAGAATAGGCAAAACGGGGCGGGAGAACTTTTCCCCCAAAATCAACAGAACGGCAGTGAGGGCGAACCCCAAAGGGAGCAGAAGTCCGTCGACAAGGTCCGGCAGTAAAAAGCGAAAAACGGCGGCAAATGCAACGGTGGGCAGCGTTGCGAGCAAAAGATAGCGCACGCGCAAGTCTTTGGGGTGACACAGCAAATACCAAAGGGTTTTGCGATAGGCAAAACAGACCGCAAACAGGCTGCCCACATGCAGCAGCAGCGAAAAGAACAGGTTTTGCGGTAAATCGAACAGAGTGTAGCACAAAGAAAGGTGTCCGCTGGAACTGATGGGCAAAAATTCCGTCAGTCCCTGAATCCATCCTAAAAAAACAGCTTGCCAAACGTTCATAGAAACTCCTTAGCCAAAGGCAAAACCTTTTACAAAAACGAAAAAGGGTTGTATAATAGAAGGCGATTCCGTCGGGAACGTCGCCCATACTATCATTTTAGAACACTTTTGCGGTTTTTAGACTGATGGAACGGGCAGAAAGAGGAGATTTTATGGAACTTGGCGTTGTTGGTCTGCCGAACGTCGGCAAAAGTACGTTATTTAATGCAATTACGCATGCGGGGGCGGAAAGTGCAAACTATCCGTTTTGCACGATCGAACCGAACGTCGGCATCGTAGACGTGCCGGACGAACGGCTGCTGAAGCTTGCGGCTTTGTACGACAGCCGAAAAATCACGCCGGCATTTTTGAAGTTTGTGGATATTGCAGGGCTGGTGAAAGGCGCTTCCAAGGGGGAGGGGCTCGGCAACAAGTTTTTGAGCCACATCCGCGAAGTGGATGCCATCGTACACGTGGTGCGGTGTTTCGAGGACGCAAACATCACGCACGTCAACGACACGATCGACCCGGTGCGGGATATGGAAACCATCAATCTGGAATTGATCTTTGCGGATCTGGATACCGTATCCTCCAAGCTGGACAAAGCCCGCAATATGATGAAAACGGGCGATAAAAAATATGCGGTGGAGGCGGCGCTGCTGGAGCGCTGCAAACAAACGTTGGAGAGCGGCCTTCCCGTGCGTTCGTTGGAGTTTACGGAGGACGAAGCCGCTTACGTGCGCAGTTTGTTTTTACTCACCTCCAAACCTGTGATTTATGCAGCCAACATTTCGGAAGAGGACCTCGGGAAAGAAGAGGATTCCATCCCCATGGTGCAGGCAGTTAAACGTCAGGCAAAGGCAGAAGGGGCAGAAGTATTGGTGATTTCCGCCAAGGTGGAAGAGGACCTTTCGCAGATGCAGGAAGACGAGCGCAAAGAGTATTACGACATGCTTGGCATTACGGAAAGCGGTCTGAACCGACTGGTGAAGAAATGCTACGGTTTGTTAGGGCTGATTTCGTACTTAACGGCAGGGGAAAAGGAAACCCGCGCATGGACGATTACGCGCGGGACGAAAGCACCCCAGGCCGCCGGAAAAATCCACAGCGATTTCGAGCGCGGGTTTATTCGCGCGGAAGTGGTGCCGTATCAGACCCTGCTGGAGTGCGGCGGATACAATGCGGCGAAAGAAAAGGGGAAAGTGCGCAGCGAAGGCAAGGATTACGTTATTCAGGACGGAGACGTGGTACTGTTCCGCTTTAACGTGTAAGCGGGAGCCTAAACGCACCGACAAAAGAAGGCAAAAGAAAGTATGGAACTTATTTGCATTGCAGTTGCCGTAGTCGCATGCGGCGGAGTGCTGGCTCTCGTGCTGGCAAAACCCTCCGTAACGGTGCATGGCAATTCTTATCCGATTTTTTGGGTACCCGTAGCGGCGGGTGCCCTTGTTCTTTTGTGCAGCGGGGCAATGGATCCCGTGGTCTGCTGGCAAGAATTGACGCGCCCCTCTGCCGTGAACCCCTTAAAGATTCTCGTTTTGTTTTTCAGCATGACGTTTCTCTCGGTCTATCTGGACGAAACGGGCTTTTTTCGCATGCTGGCAGCATGGGTGCTGCGGGTTGCCGGGAAAACGCAGATCCGCATTTTTGCGGCTTTGTACTTTGCCGTGGCCGTGCTGACGGTCGTGACGTCCAACGATATCATTATTCTGACGTTTTCGCCGTTTTTGTGCTATTTTGCCAAGCACGCCAACATCAACCCCGTGCCGTACCTGTTTGCGGAGTTCGTTTCCGCAAATACCTGGAGCATGATGCTGATCATCGGCAACCCGACCAACGTTTACCTTGCAACAAGCGCAGGCATCGATTTTTCCTCCTACTTTCTTGTGATGGCATTGCCCGCGATTGCTGCCGGCGTCACGGCGTTTTTTGTGCTGTATCTGTGCTTTCGCAAACAATTGGCGCAGCCGATTTCGGCGGAGGAGCAAGAACCTTACGTTTTGCGGGAGAAAACTGGGATGATTCTCGGCCTGGTGCATCTTGGCGGATGCACGGTGCTGCTTGCGGTTTCTTCTTACCTCAATTTGGAAATGTGGCTGATAAGCCTGGTGTTTGCACTCAGCCTTGCCGTATGCGTCACGGCGGAGCGGTGCATCAAAAAAGAGAACCTTTCCGTTCTGGGGCATTGCCTCAAGCGGGCCCCGTGGGAGTTGGTTCCCTTTGTGCTTTCGATGTTTGTGATTGTGCTGGCGTTGGAGCAAAACGGTGTGACGGACCGTTTCTCCTTTTTGTTTTCGTCGAATCGGCCGATTCTGTCCTACGGGGTAGGTTCGTTTCTTTCGGCAAATCTCATCAATAACATTCCTATGAGCGTCCTCTTCGGTTCGCTCGCCGCCCGCTCGACCAACGTTTTGCAGGCGGTTTACGCATCCGTCATCGGTTCGAACGTAGGGGCATTTTTCACCCCGATCGGAGCGCTTGCCGGAATCATGTGGTCCGGCATCCTGAAAAACAACGGCGTGCAATTCGGTTTTCGCGATTTTATTCGGCACGGACTTGTCGTGGCAGTCCCCACGCTTGCCGTCGCTTTAGGCGTGCTTGCGCTTTTGGTTTAAAAGAGATTCTCCCCGTGTGCTCCTTTGCACCGGGCCGCTTCGTCGTTTCGGGGCATCGGTGTTTCGGGGAGCCTTTTTGTTTACGGAAACGATACTTTGGCGTTACAGTGCGGATTCGTCCAGTTCGCAGCTCGCAGTAACGGCGTCCAGCGTTAAAAACGTGTGCAAAAGGGAATAATCCGCATTCGCAACGTGTCCGCCCAGTTCCGAAACGAGCATTTTATCATAGCCGTAGCAAAGTCTGTCGTGTAATTTCATGGTTCCTCCGGTTTTCTTGTAAGATACCGAAAGTGTGCGCGGTTTTTCGTGTTTTTATGCGTTTCGCCACGTGCCGACGGGCGTTTCGGGAAGTCGTTCTTTGTAAAGAATCGTTTGCCGGTAAAGTCGGAATCAAAAAACCGTCGTTACGTTTTCGTAACGACGGTTTTTTTGTTTTATTCTGTTGGTTTTTTTGCGCCGAAGGGCTTTTGCCCGGAGGGAGGTGCCGCCCCCGCTTGCGGCGCGGAGGTCAGGCGTTTTCTAGCAAACGCATGGAGAATTGCAGCCGGCGAAGCGTTTCTTCTTTTCCGAGCAGACCCGCAAGTTCGGAGGGGCCGCCCGGCGTGGATTCCTTGCCGGAAATCGCAATGCGTGCCGGCCAGAAAACAATGCCGTTTTTCACCCCGAGGGAAGCAATCAGTTCCGTCAGGGCCGCTTGCACGTTTTCTTCCGTCCAGTCGCAAACGCTCAGGAGGGCATCGTACACTTTCGGCAAAATTTCTTTTGCGGAAGAAACGGTCGCTTTCAGTTTGGCGCGTTCGAACAGCGCGGTGTCGTAGGGGCCGAATTCTTCCAAAAAGTTCACCAGATCCGCAATGTCGCAGAACGTTTCGATGCGGTTCTGAATCAGTTTGCACAGTTTTGCATAGTCGTACTTTCCGGCGACTTTGGTTCGATCCAAAAACGGAGTAGCCATTTTCAGGAAGGTCTCCGGGGCAAGTTCTTTCATATACAGGCCGTTCAGCCAGCGTAGTTTTGCCTCGTCAAAGATGGATTGGGATTTGGAGATGCCGTCCAGCGAAAAATTCTGCAGCATTTCGTCAAACGTCATCTTTTCCTGGTTGTTTTTCGGCGCCCAGCCAAGCAGTGCGATATAGTTCAGAATCGCTTCTTTCAAAAAGCCTTTGGCAAGGAGATCCTCGTAGCTTGCGTCCCCGTTGCGCTTTGAAAGTTTGTGCGTTGCGTCCCGCATGATGGGGGGCATGTGAATGTACATGGGGCGTTCCCACCCGAACGCATCGTAAAGCAGGTTGTACTTCGGGGTGGAGGAAAGGTATTCCGTCCCGCGCATCACACAGTTGATCGCCATCAGGTGATCGTCCACCACGTTGGCGAAGTTATACGTCGGCATCCCGTCGGATTTGATGAGGATGTTGTCTTCCAGTTCTTTGTTTTCTACGCTGATATGCCCGAATACCATATCGTCGTAACTGCTGACACCTTCCCGCGGCATTTTTTGACGAATCACAAACGGCACGCCGTTTTTCAGATTTTCCTGAATTTCTTCTTGCGAGAGGGTCAGGCAGTGTCCGTCGTATTTATGCGTTCCGGCGGCGTCTTCCAGCGTGGCAAGCCGTTCTTTCGTGCAGAAGCAATAGTATGCCGCACCTTTTTCCACCAGTTCCAGGGCGTATTTCATATATTCGTTTTTGCGCTCGCTTTGAATATACGGGCCGTAGGCTCCGCCGATATCCGGGCCCTCGTCATAGTCGAGCCCGGTTTCGTGCAGCGTTTGAATGATGCGTTCCACGGCGCCTTCTACGTAGCGTTCGGCATCGGTATCTTCGATACGCAAAATAAATTTGCCGTTGTTTTTCTTGGCAAACAGGTAGGAGTACAAAGCCGTGCGCAGCCCGCCGATGTGCAGATACCCCGTGGGGCTGGGCGCAAATCTCGTGCGAATGGTTTGGTCAGTCATTTTCTATCTCTCCTTTCGATTGGGAAACTTTTCTAACGTTGTATTTCAGGTAAAACGCATTGCGATATTCCGAAAGTTTTCCGGACTGGAAAAAACTATAATAATCTTCCGGGCCGATGATCAGGTGCTCCATTAAAGAAATATCCAGGCTGAGTGCGGTTTCAAACAGTTGCTGCGTAATGCGTTCGTCTTCCGGCGTGGGGTAGGCCTTTCCTTGCGGGTGCGAATGCGCCAGAAGAATTCCGGAGGCGTTTTGCGCCAAGGCCATGGAGATGGCTTCGCGAAACGGAAACACCGCAGAATTCGGCGAGCCTTCCGAAAGGGTGGTAGTGGTGAGGATTTCTCCCTTGGCGTTCTGGCACACGAGAATGATTTCTTCTTTCGGATTGTTTCGAAGAAGAGAGGTGCAAAAGGCCAGTACTTGCGAAAATTTTACGAGCTGCAGCGAGTGTTTTGCCCGATCCACGTTGTAAAACTGAAAGATTTTTGGAATCGATTTCAAATACAGCGCCCCCGCATGGCTGATGTAGGGGAACTCTTCCAAAGCTTCGCAAGGGGCATTCAGCACGGCGCTGAACGAGCCGAAGCGGTTGATCAGTTCATGGGCAAGCCGGTTGGTATCTCTTTGCGGTACAACCTGATAGAGTAAATATTCCAGTACTTCGTGCGGCAGCAGTTTTTCCGCCGGGCTGCCGGCGATCCTTTCGCGCATTCTGTCGCGATGTCCGCCGTTCAGACGCTCTGTTTTTGGCATGGTTTCGCCCTTCCGAAAAAGTATCGATAAAGTGTAACATAAGTATAGCACAAAAACGTATTTTTGTGTATAATTGAGGCAAGAAGTTTTACCCGTTGCTCGTGACGGGGAAAGGAGAGATTTATGGATACGAAAAAACTGATTGCAAATTATCAGGACGAGTTGATTCATTTAGTGCAAAACGTAATTCATTACGATACCGTACAAAGAGAAGCCGAACCGGGCGCGCCGTTCGGGCAGAATACGGCAGATTGCCTGGATTATGTTTTGAAGGTTTGTCAGGAGTTCGGCTTTCGGACGAAGAATTGTGACGGTTACGTAGGCTATGCGGATTACGGTACGGAAGGCGACTTGTTCGGCGTTCTCGGTCATCTGGACGTGGTCCCCGTGAATCCAGAGGAATGGAAAGTTCCGCCTTTCTCCGGCGAAATTGTGGACGGTAAAATTTACGGCCGCGGCACGTCGGACGATAAAGGGCCGATGATGGCGGCGCTCATTGCGTTGAAGGCGATCAAAGATCAGAATCTGCAGTTGTCCAAACGGATTCGTCTGATCTTCGGCTGCAACGAAGAAAGCGGCATGGCCTGCATGCGGTATTATGTGAAAAACGAGGAATTACCCGCAATGGCAATTTCTCCGGACGGCGAATTTCCGGTGATCAATGGCGAAAAGGGGATTTATTCCATGATCGCTATGTGCGGGAAGCCGAACGAAAACGTGCTGTCCATCAAAGCCGGTACGCGCCTGAACATCGTGCCGGATAAATGTGTGGCGGAAATCCGGAAGGGTGCGGACGTGGCAATGCTGCGCTCCTATGGGATCGAAGTGGAAGAGAAGGAAGACCGTCTGGTGTTGACGACGCGCGGCGTGGCAGCCCACGGCTCTACGCCGGAATTGGGGCAAAACGCAACGTGGCCGATCTTCCATGCTTTGGCAAAGGCCTATCCGGAGGACGAAGTTCTGCAATTTGTCGCAAACAAAGTCTGCGTCGACACCAACGCCGTGGCATGGGGCTTCCCGATGGAGGATGCACAAAGCGGCAAACTGACCGTGAACCTCGGCACCGTGGAACTGAAGGACGGCGTTCTGATGCTCGGGTTGGATAACCGCTTCCCCGTTACGGTTACGGGCAAACAATTGGCGGAAGCGTATCGGGAACATTCTCCCGCATTTTTCCGCATCATGGGCGGGCACGCAAGCGAACCGCTGTGGGTGGATCCTTCGTCCACACTGGTGAAAACGCTGGTGGAAGTGTACGAAGAACACACCGGAGACAAAACCGGACCGATCGCTATCGGCGGCGGAACGTACAGCCGTATGCTGCCGTTGTGCGTTGCCTACGGGCCGAATTTCCCCGGCGGCGAAAAGGTGGAGCATATGTCCAACGAGTATATCGCGATCGATCGGCTGATGCAAATGACGGAAATCTATTACGACGCATTTGTGCGGCTGTGTAAATAGGGTTTTATGAGAAAAGAAAAAGGCAAACGTTTCGTTTGCCTTTTTGTTTTTTTTGGAAATACTCGTTTTTCGGGTTTTTTTGCGTGTGGACAGAACGCCGTCGGTTAAGCCATGGCGATCAATTGCAGAATGACTTCCGTCATGAGGTGCAGGTCTTTCACGCGAATCCATTCGTTCGTGCAGTGCATTTCTTCCATCCCGCAGGAGAGGCACACCGAGGGCACGCCCTGCTGCATAAACGCACTGGCATCCGATCCGCCGAGCCCGTCCATCACTACGTTCGGTTCCAGACCGACGGCCTTCATGGCCGCGGTGGATTTTTCCAGCATCAATTTGCCGACTTCCGTGCGCGTAATGTCGTAGCCGTCCATTACTTTCGGGGTGATGCCGACGGTGACTTCCACCTTTTCGCTGTTGAAGCTTTCCGCAATGCGCTTCACCTGTTCGGTCAAAAGGGAAAGTTCTTCCGGCAGGAAGCTGCGCGCGATACCGATCAGCATGACGCCGTCCGGCACGCCGTAACCGGGCTGACTGGACGTGCTCATACGCACCACCTGGAAGAAGGTGTAATCCTTATCGTTCCAGCAGCCGATGGGCAGTTTTGCAATCATCCGGCCGGCAACGGTCAGGGCGTTCGGCACCAGAAAACTGTGTGCGTGGGTGGGGATATCTTTCACTTTGATGTTGATGCGGAAGTTTTTATTGTATTGGCTGCGGGCCGTAATGCCGCCTACGGGACCGGCAGCATCGAATACGTAGCCGTATTTCACCCCGTAAGAAGCCAGATTGCTCATTTTTGCGCCGAACAGCCCCCGTTCTTCCAACGCGGTGAAGGCCAGCACCAGTTTGCCGTGCGGCAAGTTCTTTTGCAAAACTTCGTCCACCGCTTCCAGAATGGAAGCAACGCCTGCCTTATCGTCCGCACCGAGAATGGTTTCTCCTTCGGAATAGATTTTATCGTCGCGGAGGACGGGGCGGATGCCCTTGCCCGGTTCCACGGTATCGATGTGAGAGCTGAGGTAAATCGGGTCTTTCGATTCGTCGTTCGCGGGGATGACCACAATTAACTGTTCGGTTTTTGCCGTTTTTTCGTGCGGGGCAAGACGTGCCGTTTCGCTGGGGGGCAAAGTGCCGATGTCCAGTTGCTGCCGGTCGATCTTGCAGTCCCACCGATGCGCGGCGATGTATTTTTCGATGTAGTCGCACATGGCGCTTTCCGCAAAGGACGGACTATCCGTTTGTACCATGTCCAGGAATAAATCCACGGTTTTTTGATGTTTCTGATACTCCATAAGTAATCGATCTCCTTCTCAATCAAGTTTCGTCCCCCGGCCTGCCGGATTTGCCGTTGTTCTGCCCCGACCCCGCCGGAGGGTCCGGTATTCTAGCGCTATTATAGCATATTCCCGTTTGCGATGGTAGATTTTTCCCGAAGAAACCGCAAGTTTTCCGCAAGGAAGGCGAACGCCGCACGGCGTAACGGGCGGCTGCGGGGCCTTTGCGAACCTTTTCCCGAAAGCGGTGTAACGTCTTTCCAAAAGCGGTGGAACGTCCGACCCGACTTTTGGGAGGGAGCGGTGTTTTTCGAGAGGTTGCTTCCGAAAGCATGCGTTTACAAACCGTTCGGGATATGGTAAAATATACCAATGAATTTATCGAAATGGAAGTATCTGGAGGGAGAGGGAACGGACGCCTTCCGGCATTTGGCAACGGAGCAAACGTTGCTGCGGCAACGGACGCAAGCCCTGTTTTTGTGGACGAACTCCCCCACGGTGGTGGTGGGGCAAAATCAATTTGCGCAGGAGGAATGCGACGCGGCACTGTGCCGCACGCGCGGTATCCGCATTTGCCGCCGTTCTACGGGCGGCGGGGCGGTCTATCACGACGAGGGTACGCTGAATCTCAGTTGGATAGCGCCAAACGAAAGTTCCGCGACGGAACAGGTGTTTGCCTGCATCCGGCGAACGCTCGAACGGTTGGGGATACGGGGCTTCTGCCGCGAAGGAAACGACGGCTACCTTTCGGGGCGCAAAATATTGGGCGAAGCACACCGCCAAAGCGGTGGGTATACGCTTTCGCATTGCTGTATTCTGGTTCAGACGAATCTGGCCGTATTGGAAGCCGTGCTGACGCCTTCTTCCGAAAAGCTGCAAAGGCACGGAGTGCAAAGCGTGCGCGCAAGAGTGGCGAACGTGTGTGAGTTTCAGCCCGTAACGCAGCCGGTTTTTGCAGAAGCGCTGAAGGAAGAATTGCTGCGTTCGTTCGATTGCGAGGTGCAGAAAGAGCCTTCGCCGGAGGAAACCTTGCTGCGCGAGTTGCAGGCGGAAGAGTACATTTTCCAAAGGCCGGAGGGGCAGTGACCTGACGGGGTGTGTTTTGCCCGGCTCGTTCGGGTGGCCGAAAGGCTGACGAAAAAAGGCGAAGAGCAACGGGGGAAAAAACCGAAAACGGGAGGGGAAAAATGCAAAGAGTTTACACGAAAAGTCACGAGTGGCTTCAGACGGAAAAGGACGTTGCCACCGTCGGAATTACGGAATATGCGGCAAAAGAGTGGGGCATGCTGATGTTTGTTCGTCTTCCGCCGATCGGAAGCGAAGTCGCTGCGGGCGAGGTGCTGGCAGAGGCGGAGGCTATCAAAACCGTGTACGAAATCCGGTCGCCCGTTTCCGGAAAAATTCTGGAAGTGAACGAAGCGGTTGTGTCCGAGGCGGAACGCATCAACGCAAACCCGTATGCGGAATGGCTGTGCAAAGTGCGTGTTTCCGCAACGGGAGAATTGCTGACGGAAGAAGAGTATCGGGCGTACGTTGCCACACTGAAAACAAAGGAAGCGGAACCGACGCACCGATCAATCGTTTGATTTGCCGCAATCGGAACTTGGAAAACGATTCCGAAAAGAAAAACCGAAACCCGCCCAATCGTACGGCAAGCGCCGCAGGATGCGGGTTTTGTTTTGGAAAGAATTTGCACGGTTTCCCTTCAAAAAGGGCAAAAAACGACGAAAAAAGACAAAATTTTTGCCGAAATGTGAATATTTGCTGAAAACGAGCCGCAGGCGGAATGCATCGTTTGACAATGCGGCAAAATATCTCTAAAATAAAAATATGCAAATAAAAATGTTAAACAGCAAACGCGAAATACATCGCATGATACGATTTTGTTACCCGAAGGCGCAGTCCAACACGCTGCAGGATGGAATCGTAAAGTATACGCAACGAGAGTTGTGTCGGTTTGTGCTGTCCAAAAACAATTTTTTTGTTGTTTCCGTGCAGGAAGAGGATCAGATCCTGGCAACGGCCCTGGTGTATATCGAAAAGGATAAAACGGGCGAAAAAATTTGTAATTTTTGTTTGCTGCGCAGCGCTCAGGAGGAGGCTGCTTTGCAGAAATTGATCGATTGCATCAAACTGGAAATGAAAAAGTACGGCGTCGGGGTGCTGCGCGGCCCGTGCTGCACCTTCAATTTTTTGATGCGCGAAGGGCTGGACGAAGCACAACGCACACGTCTGGAGCCGATGCTGCTGCAGTTAGGGTTGGAACCGTTGCGCGATCGGCTGGAAGTGACTGCGCCGGTGCAGGCAATGCCCGTCGAAGGAGTGGCGGAGATTCGCTATTTTAACGGCCGGCACTACGAGAAATCGTTGGAAGACCTCATTCAGGTGGTGGAGTACGACGGTTCTTACGTCGGCGTGTCTCAAACGGCAAAGGTCTTTTTGCGGAATTACCTGAGGGCTCTGCCGCTTTTATGCAAGCCGAACGGGGTTCGCATCGCGTATGACGAAGTGGGCAGCCCGTTGGGGTTTATTGCCGCCATCTTCAGCGAAACCAAGAAGGCGCGTCGGTGGTGGTCGCTGTTCGGCAGGGAAAACTACTATCGTCGTCTTGCGGAGGAAAGTACAAGCGTGCAGATCGAAGCACTGTGCGTAAAGGAGGCTCACCGCGAAACGGTAGCACGCCTTTTGCTGGAAAGTGTCCTGAAGGATGCCTCTTCGCATTGCCAAACGATATTTTTTCCGAATTTATCCGAAGCGACGCTGGAAGCGCTGCACCTGAAAAACGCAGCGGTGACCGATCGCCTGCGGACCTATCAGATGCGGTTAGATTAAACGTATTACGAAAAGCGTCCGGGGAACACCCCGGGCGCTTTTTGAAGGGGTTGTCTTTCGGGCGCCCCCGCAGAGCCGGCAGAAGTTTCGGCTCGATTTTTTTGCCTTGCCGGGAGCAGAGGGCGGTGCGGACAGTTGTGGGAAGAGGAAAGAGCGGCAAGAAGGAGCTTTTATTCCGGGGCTTGTGTCGAACATGCCCCTTGCTTCTTCTCGTAGAGAGGGGGGCTTGCCCGAAAAGAGAAAAACGCGCTTGCTGCGCGTTTTTCGTTATAATTTAGTGTAAAAATGCTTTCCGTCTATGGTTTCGCTGCAATACAGGCCGACCCCGGCAAACGAAAACGGCTTGTTAAAAACCAGAATGTTTTTTTTCAGTTCCGAAAACGGCAGTTCGCTGTGGCAGTTCCGTGCAAGCGTCACATGCGGGCGGAAGGGTTTTTCGTCCGGGGAAAGTCCGCAGGCAAGCGATTCTTTGCGAAGCCTTGCGGCAAGTTCCTTCACTCCGCGCGACACTTTCAGTTTTGCAACGACGGTGCCCTCCCCGAACAGGTCAAGCGATTGAAAACTGCCGGTCTCCTGCGAAAGATCCGTGTCTTTCAGGAGATTCTTCAGGGAGAGGAGGTACACGGGATCCACTTCGCCTAAAAAAGCAAGCGTTACGTGCAGCCTTTTTCGCGGGGTGATTCTTCCGGAAAGAAGGTGCGGCTGCAGTTGGTTTGCCATATTTTCGGCGTAAGCGAGTGCTTTTTCCGATAGATCCAAAGCAAAAAAAAGTCGCATGAAAACCTCCTATCCGCTATTATAAACAACCCCAAAAGAAAAAGCAAGAGTTTCCGCAGAATTCCGGGAGCGGCAGAAGCAACACGGGAAAAGCGCGGCAAAAACGCTTTTTTCGGTATGAAACGATAGGCCGGGCGCATATAGTGAACCAAAACAGATCAGCGGAGAAGTTCACTATGAAAATGAAAAGAATCCTGACGGCGATTTGCCTGGCTTTGATTTTGTGTTTTGCTTTTTGTGCCTGCGGGGACGATTACATCGCAAGAAACGGCAGGGATCTGAACCTGTATGAAATCGACGCCACGTACGACGAAACGACGCACGTGCTCAGCGGGTGTGAAACGTTTCACTATCGCAACGATTGCGACGTTGCTTTTTCGTCGTTAAAATTTCATCTTTACCCGAATGCCTACCGACAGGGCGGCACGCTTGCCACGAAAAACGCAGTGGCGTTTTCTACACCGGCGACCTATGGCGGCATCACGCTGGATCAGGTTTCCGTAAACGGAGAGCAGGCAACCTATCGCGTTACCGGCACCGATTACGACATTCTGGAAGTAGAACTGCCGCAGGAATTGTACACGGGGGAAAGCGTTTCCGTGCAGATGACGTTTCAGGTACAGATGCCGGGCGCGCGGCATCGGCTGGGTTTTGGCGAGCATACCGTCAATTTCGGCAACTGGTATCCGGTGTTGTGTGCCACGCAAAGAAACGAGTTTGTTTGCGACCCGTATTATTCTATGGGCGACCCGTTTTATAGCGAAATGGCAAACTATCACGTAACGCTGCGCCTGCCGAAGGACTACGTTCTTGCATCCGGCGGCAACCTGACGGAGCGCACGGAGGAAGAGAACGAGGTCGTGTACCGTCTGGAAGCCACCAGCGTGCGGGATTTTGCTTTTCTCTGTTCCAAGGAGTATCAGCACGTTTCGGCCGAAAAAAACGGAACCACGGTACACTATTACTATTTCAACGATCAGGATCCGCAGAACAGCCTGCAAACGGCGTGCGATGCGCTTGCTACCTTTTCCGACGCATTCGGGAAGTATCCGTACGAGCAATATACGGTAGCGGAAGCGGAGTTTCACCAAGGCGGAATGGAATATCCGAATTTGTCGTATATCACCACCGGACTGGACCAGGAAACATATCGGCAGGTGATTGTGCACGAAACGGCACATCAGTGGTGGTACGGCCTGGTCGGAAACGACGAAGTGCGCCACGCCTGGATGGACGAAGGCCTGGCGGAGTTTTCTACGGCGTATTTTTACGAGCAGAACCCGTCGTACAACGTGTCGTATCAGATGATGCTGTTGCGATGCGAAAAAACATACACCAGTTACGTAAAAGTTTTGCAGGCACTGGACGGCATCAGCACCAAAATGGAGCGCACGCTCGGAGAATTTCCGACGGAGCGGGAATATACGCTTTGCACGTATCATAAGGGCATGCTGCTGTTCGATAGCCTGAGGCAGGTCACAGGCGATAAATTCTTCATCGGCCTGCGAAAGTATTTCGAAAAGTATCGCTGCAAGAATGCCGAACCGGAAGATATGATTGCCTGCTTTGAAAGAGCGTTCGGTGGCACGCTTTCCGATTGGTTTGACGCCTGGCTGCAGGGGAACGTCGTCATCGGCGAGGCGTAACGCACAAAAACTCTCCCGAAAAGACAGGGGGCGGCAAAAATTTTTGGAAGGTTTGTTTCGTCGCCGTTCCCCGGTTTTACGCGGAAGAATGCCGGAAAGTATTTCGGTTTTCTTACCGGGGGAGGGAGGATCCGGCGCGGCGAAGGCCGCGCAGCCGATAAACGAGGCTCGCCGAAAAGAAGGGAACCGTGGCTTCCGCAGCCCGGCCCGATTGGAAAAACCGGGGGAAGAAAGGCGGAACAGATGCTAAAAACCGATTTTAAAAACCGAACAAGCAAAGAATAGAACAGAAAAAAAACGGGTCTCGTGAGAGACCCGTTTTTGTGATAGGTTGTTTCGCTGCGATACCGGCAAAACGCACGCAGCGCAGCGACGTTTGCAAACCGGGCGCGAAGCCTATTTGTTTGCAAAGATGTTGTATTGTTGGTTGTAAGAGAAGCTGCCGTTGTACCATTGACGATAGAACAGCGTAGCGGGAACGATGTTGTAGCCGTCCTGGTAATGATCCCAGTTGTCGGCAGAGTCCGCCAGAATCAGCACGTCGTCGTAGATGTAGTCCGTACCCATGGTGTCGATGCCGATAATCACTTCCCAGTGACCGCCGTGCGGTCTCCACGAAACGGGCATCGGAGTGTTTCCGTTCAGGTTGGTGGTGACCCAGGTCAGGAACGAATCGTAGGTGGGGAACAACATGGAGGATTCTCCCGCATAGGAATCACGCGAGTAAGAACCTTTTTGCGGGTCGAAGCCCAGTCCCGGTTCGGCGGCAACGCCGGTGCCCATCAGCTTGAACAATCCCGCACTGCCGACGCCGCTTCCCTTCACGGTGGTGTTGTTGATTTTTTCGTATTTGTTTACGATGATTTCTTCCATATCATAGAAGGTGCTTGCCCCCAAGGAAGAGATATCGTACCCGTAGTACATCAAAACGGAAATCGTGGAGCAGATGCCGCAAGAGGATGCCATCGTTTGCTGGAAGGCTCTGTAGTTCGGCAGCACAATGCGCGATTCGGTGTTTTGCAGGTTGTACACGTCTACAAATTTGTGATAGATGGAGTTGTCGCAGTCGTATTGACCGTTCAGCGGGGTGCCTTCGCCGTACAGATCCGCGTCACGCGTTCCGCCGAAGGATCCGTCGTTGTTCAGATAAAGGTGATTTTCCGGTTTGGTTTGTTTGATGGTGGAGGTTTCTTCTCCGCGTTCAAAGGTTACCGTCACCTTCGGAGCAACTACAAGATAGTCGAACTGATCGCTGATCACGCCGGATCTTTCCACGTCCTGCCACCAGCGATAGAATCTGCTTGCGGCGTGCGTGGAGTAACCGTCCTGCCAGTGGTCGGCATTGTCGTACGGGTCTGCAAAGATCAGTACGGGGTTCCGTGCGAAATCCGTTCCCATATCGTCCATGCCGATGATGATTTTCCAACCGTTGGCCATATTGTCCTGATAGCGCACCAGAATGAGGCGGCCGTTTTTCAGGTGGTTCAGTGCCCAGCTTTCGAAATCGGCAATCTTGCCGTTGGTGGTGGAAGAAGTTTCGACATAATCCGTATTGCGGGCGTCGTAGCCGAGTTCGTTAAACAAGGTTTTCAGTCCGTCGGACGTGGTACCGTTGCCGTATACGGTGGTATTGTTCAGTTCTTCGTACTTTTGCACCAGGGCCAGTTCGTTGTAGGTGTTTTTTACGTCTTCGCCGCTGTAGTTCAGAATCATCAGCGCGCAAGCCAGGCCGGAAGAATCCTGCATGGTTTGTTGATAGGGTGCAAAATGGGGGAACAACGTGCGCGAAGCGGTGGAGCCCAGGCAGTAGAAGTCGTTCACCAGCCAGTAATCCGATTCGGCATTGTCGTACATGCCATTTGCGGGGGCGCCTTCGCCGTACAGATCGGCGTTCAGCGAGCCGCCGTAGTTGCCGTTTTCATCGGTAATGAGGTGTTTGGTGCCTGCCGCTTCCGGCGTCAGCGTGCCGGGGCCGGGGGTCGGCGCACAGCCCGCAAGCACGACAATGGCGAGAATCAGGCAGAGTAAACTTAAAGATTTTTTCATATTTTTCTCCTTATGCCGCAGTGTTTAAAACCAGGCGTCTGCCAGCGGAACGAAAATGTGATAGTATTTGTTTCCGCCGACGTACAGCGCGTAGAAATCTGCTTTTGCGGTAGCGGGTTCTTCGTAACTTGCAGAGTCCGCATTGTTAAAGTAGTTCGTGAGGGGGTTGGTCTGGAATACCGCCGCATTGGCTTTTGCCAGATAGGGGCTGGAGCCGTTTACTTTTTGAGAGGCGTCGTCTGCGATGCCGTCCCCAAAGAAGATGCGGTAGTTGCCGTCATTGTGGTTTACGCCTTTTGCGCCCGTCAGTTTCACTACTTTGTAGAAACGGTCTGCGCTGTTCAGGAAGGAAACGAGTCCGTCCTGCGTGGAGATTTCCGTTGCGCCGACGGCTGTCGGGTCAATGGCGGTAACGTTGTCGTGGGACAGAATCATCAGAGAAGCCTTGAATTCGGCAGCGCTTACGGCGTTTGCGTAAACTTTCCCTTCGAAGGGGGCGCTGCTCAGCGTCGTCTTTTTCACCTGAACCATAATTTCGTCACCCACGTTCAGCACGGTGGTGTCCAGAGCAAGTGCGTTGTATTTGCCGACGATGCCGGTGTTGTACACGCCGATCAGGTCGTTGGAGTTTTTATCTTTCAACAGCAGTTCGGCGGCACCGAAAGAAGAAATCGGGTTCACCACTACGGCCTGCAGGTCGTGGAATTCGTCATCCGTCACGGCTTTCAGTTGCGCAATCGAGAGGGCCTGGTTTTCCACCGTAACGTCGAGGGTGGTGGTTGCTCCGCGGAACGTAATGGTTACCACGTGAGAACCGATGGTGTCTGCCGTATCGAACGAAATCATATCCTCCGTGATGGCCACCGTATCGCTGGAAGCGGGGTATTGCACGGTAAGTTGCATTGCCTGCAGCACGGTTTTTACTTCATTCTGCCAATCGCGCATGTGGAACGTGTTTTTGGACGGCGTGCCGAGTAAAGCAATGCTTGTCGGCGTCAGGTCCGAAACTTCTACCGTAAAGGAGAAGGTCTTGCCGAGGTAACTGCCGCGCACGGTGTAGGTGCCCGGGGTCTGCATATCCGGCAGAGTTGCGGCTTCCAGCATGTCCGCGGTGATGGGAACGTATTTGAAGGTGCCCAAAGAGTAGGTCAGCAGCAGGTCATAGTTTTCCGGTTGGAAAGTTGCGCCTTTCTGCAAAGAAATCGATGCGTGTTCCGGTTCGACGGAAACCAGTTCCCCGTCCGAAACGCTGTCTTCCGTAAGCAGAACGAACTGATGATAGTAGCTGTTGCCGCCGATGAAGAGGGCGTAAATGTCTTTTTTGGTGTAAACCGGGTTTTCCCAATCGCTCGAGCGATAGTTTGCATCTCCGAATACGATTTCGCCAAACGTTTTGCCGGTGGTAGCGAACGTAGCATTGCTGAAGAAGACCGGGGAGGTGTTTTTCCCGTCGATTTTCTGGTCGGCATAGTTCGTTACGCCGTCAAAGAAGAAGCGATAGAACAAGCTGGTTCCGTTCGCATAAGAGATGTAGTTCACCTTGCCGTGCAGTTTCACCAGTTTGTAGAAACTGTTTTCTCTTTCCGGCATGGTGAGGAAGGATCTCAGTTCTTCCTGGTTGGAGATGACGGTGGCTTTGTCCTTCGGCAGGTTGTATTGATTGCCGGAAGAAATGACCATCCCGCTGATGACCCCTTCCGTGGAGAATTCGCAGTAAAGTTTTTTGGAGTCGGATGTGCCTGCCGTTTCTGCCTTTTTCACAAGCTGCACGGGGATGGCAACCCG
>CAKPYT010000036.1 GCA_934203075.1 uncultured Clostridia bacterium
ACGCACGGCACCGGTGCCCCCAAGGGGCCGTTCCGCATTCTGGATACGATCGGGTTGGCAACGGCATATCGCATCGTGCTGCAGTACGTCAAAATCCCATCCGTCATCGCACCGTATCACTTCAAAAAAATTGCGGCACTCCTAAAACAGTATCTGGATGCAGGCAAAACGGGCGAGGCAAGCGGCGAAGGTTTTTACGTCTATCGCAAAAAATAAAGCGTCGTCCAAACCTTTTGCGCAGGAACAAAGCCCTGCAAATCGACCGTTTGGGAAGGGACGGGGGAAACAACGCTCGCCCGTCTCGATTCGAAACGGCAAATCCGGGCAGGGGCGGCTGTAGCAGACATTGTGAAAAAGCGCGTCCCGTGCGGGAAAAGCAAGGAAGCGGCACGCCGGAAGGGATGGCATAAGGTGCCGGCACAGAAGCAGCCCGGTGCAGGGGAGAACCTGGCACAGAGACGGTTGCAATCGGAAACAAACGAGGGCAAAAGAAAAAGCGCATCGAGAGGAAACTCTCGGTACGCTTTTTTGATATGTTTCGGATGGGAACCTTTGCGGGCAGGGAAACTCTTGTCAGAAACCCGGAAACCTGTTGCAGGCTCTGCTTCCGTCCGGTTCCGCCGGTTTAGTACATTTCCGGCATTTGCGCACCCGCTGCGGGTTGCTCTTTCTGCGGAATATCCACAACGATGCTCTCCGTCGTCAGCAGGGTGGAGGCAACGCTTGCTGCATTTTGCAATGCGGTACGCGTCACTTTCGTCGGGTCGATGATGCCCACTTTCACCATGTCGACGTATTCGTCGTGCAAGGCGTCGTAGCCGTAGTTTGCGCCTTTTCTGCTCTTCACTACGTTGTAAACGATCACGCTTCCGTCCAGACCGGCATTGGTCGCGATTTGTTTAATCGGGGCCTGAATGGCATGCATCACGATTTCCGCACCCGTTTTCTCGTCGCCCGTAAGGGAGGCTGCCAGTTTTTGCAGTTTCGGCAAAGCGGAAAGCAATGCCACGCCGCCGCCGGGGACGATCCCTTCTTCCACTGCGGCTTTGGTTGCGGCAAGGGCGTCCTCGATGCGCAGTTTCTTTTCTTTCATTTCCACTTCCGTAGCGGCACCGACGCTGATCACAGCTACGCCGCCTGCCAGTTTTGCAAGGCGTTCCTGCAGTTTTTCTTTGTCGTAGTCGCTGGTGGTGTTTGCAATCATGGCGCGAATTTGTGCAACGCGGTCTGCCACGGCCTGTTTGCCGCCGGCGCCTTCCACAATGGTGGTGTTGTCCTTATCCACACGCACTTGTTTTGCACGTCCCAGCAGATCCATCGTGGCTTCTTTCAATTCGTAGCCCGCTTCTTCACTGATCACCACGCCGTTGGTGAGGATGGCAATATCCTGCAGCATTTCTTTGCGGCGATCGCCGAATCCGGGGGCTTTTACCGCTACGCATTGGAAAGCTCCGCGCAGTTTGTTCAACACGAGGGTAGCCAAAGCTTCTCCTTCGATGTCGTCGGCAATGATCAACAGTTTTTGACCCGTCTTGACGACCTGTTCCAACAGGGGTAGCAGTTCCTGAATGCTGCTGATTTTTTTATCGGTAATTAAAATGAGCGGATCATCCAGCACGGCAACCATTTTTTCCGAATCGGTCACCATGTAGGAGGAGGCATACCCGCGGTCGAACTGCATACCTTCCACCACGTTCATTTCCGTCTTCATGGTTTTGCTTTCTTCTACGGTAATCACGCCGTCGTTGCCGACCTTTTCCATCGCCTCGCTGATCAGGTTGCCTACGTTCTCGTCGCTTGCGGAAATGCTTGCGACCTGTGCAATGGCCTTTTTGTCCACAATCGGGTTGCTGATTTCTTTCAGCGTGTTTACGCACACCTCTACGGCTTTGTCGATGCCTTTGCGCAGAATAATCGGGTTTGCGCCGGCCGCTACGTTTTTGCTGCCCTCGTTGATGATGGCTTGCGCCAGGACCACTGCGGTAGTGGTGCCGTCGCCCGCTACGTCGTTCGTTTTGGTGGAAACTTCTTTCACGATTTGCGCGCCCATGTTTTCAAACGGGTCTTCCAGTTCCACTTCTTTGGCGATGGTAACGCCGTCGTTCGTGATAAGCGGCGTGCCGAATTTCCGTTCCAGCACGACGTTGCGGCCTTTCGGCCCCAGGGTGATTTTCACCGTATCTGCCAAAGTGTTTACGCCCGTTTCCAAAGCACGGCGGGCGTCTTCCGAAAATTTAATTTGTTTTGCCATAGTTCCTCCTTACTCGATTACCGCCAGAATATCGCTTTGACGAATAATCACAACTTCCTTGCCGTCCAGTTTAAATTCGCTGCCGGCATATTTGCTGTATAATACTTTGTCGCCCGGTTTTACCTGCATCACGACTTCTTTGCCGTCAATGATTCCGCCCGGGCCGACGGCGGTCACCACCGCCAGCTGTTGTTTTTCCTGTGCGGAGTTAGGCAGATAAATTCCGCCTTTCACCGTTTCTTTTTCTTCGGTCGTTTCTACAACTACCTTGTCGAATAAAGGTCTGAGTTTCAGATATAGCCTCCCGTATCGATTTGTCGCCATAGGCGACATTTTTCAACAATTTTAGCACTTATTCTTCTTGAGTGCTAATACTATTATAAATTGTTTTTATGATTTGTCAATGGTTTTATGACGTCTTCCGGGCAAAAATTGTGTATATTTCGCGAAAATTTTGCAAAGAGTTCCGGCAGAAAGGAACGAAGGAGAAATGCCGCTCGGGTTCGGCAGAAGGGGGAAGGGAAAAAACGTTCCGGAACAGTCAAAAGAAAAGGCGTTGACGCAAGCAGAAGGGACATGCGTTTTTTTGCGAAAACCTCTCCGGAAAGGGGCGAAGCGGTGAAATTGCCTTTCATCGATTGAAAGTTCCCGTGCGGTGTGTTATACTGTTTGCATCGGAGGGAATACGAGCAATGGATAAATGGGACGTACGTTTTATGGATCTGGCAAACCTTGTCGCAACGTGGTCGAGCTGCTACCAGCCCAACCGCAAAATCGGCGCCGTAATCGTAAAGGATAAAAGAATCGTGTCCACGGGGTACAACGGTGCGCCGCAGGGCGTAAAGAGCTGCTTGGAACGCGGGGAGTGCATGCGCAGAGTAAAGAATATTCCAAGCGGCACCTGCCAGGAATTGTGCTATGCCGTGCATGCGGAGCAAAACGCCATTGTCCAGGCGGCTCGCCTGAACGCCACAACGGAAGGTGCCACGCTGTATTGCACGCACCAGCCGTGCACGATTTGCACGCGGCTGATCATCAACGCAGGGATTCGCCGGGTGGTGTACCGTTATTCGTATCCGGACGAATTCGCTTTGCAATTGTTCCGCGAAGCGGGCATCGCGCTGGAGCAGTACCGGCCGCAGGAGTAAGGAAAAAACGCCGCTCGTTTTGACAGAAACAGAGGAGTTGCACGGTGCGTTTGCCTTTTCGAAGAAAGCGGAAACGCCTTTGAATTTTTTGGTGAAAATGCAAAAGAGTGCGGCAAATGTTTGCAGAAAAACGGGAAACGTAGTAAAATAACAATAACCTAAAAACAAACAAAGAGGCGAAGATATGAAAGTAGGAGTAGCAGGTAGTCTGGAATCCAACGACGTCGTAATGACGGTCAGCCCGAGCGACAAGTTGGAGATAGAGATCGAAAGCATCGTGAAAGAATTCTTTGGCGAGCGTATTCTGGAAGTGATTCGGGAAACGCTGAAAGAAAAGAAGATTTCCAACGTCAAAGTGAAATGCAGCGACAAAGGCGCGCTGGATTACACCATCAAATCCCGTTTAATCACGGCAATCGAACGTATGGAGGCTCAGGATGCGTAGAAGTTTATTATTTATGCCGGGCAACAACCCCGGAATGCTGCAAAATGCAGACGTTTTTGAAAGCGATGCCGTTATCATCGACCTGGAGGATGCCGTCGCGGTGACGGAAAAGGACGCCGCGCGTGTGCTGGTCGGGAACTTTTTACAATCGTATCAACTGCATCTCAACGAAATTGTGGTGCGTATCAACGGTTTGGATACCGAGTATTATCAGGACGACCTGAACGCCGTTATCAGCGACGAAATCGATACCGTCATGCTGCCGAAGGCTACGGTGGAATACGTCAAAGAGTTGGACGTCCTGTTAACGAAACTGGAAAAAGAGCGCAAAATGAAAAAGCACATTCGTGTGTTGCCGATTGTGGAACTTGCCGTTTCTTTGCTGCAGGTGGACGAAATGGTAACGCTGCCGCGTGTGGACGGTATTCTTCTGGGTGCCGAGGACTTCACGCGGGATATGCAGGTACAGCGTACGGCTGCGGGGGATGAAATTTTTTATGCACGCGCCAAAATTGCCACGGCATGCAAAGCCTATCGGATCGACGCCATCGACACGCCGTTTACTTCCACAAACGATACGGAAGGCCTGGTGAAGGATTGTGTTCGTGCCAAAGGTCTTGGGATGAGTGCCAAAGCGTGCATTCACCCGAATCAGGTAACGACGGTAAACGCACAGTTTGCCCCGAGCGAGGCGGAAATCGAGTTTGCGCAGCGCGTTATGATTGCACTGGAAGAAGCGAAAAAACTCGGGAAAGGCGCTTTCAGTCTGGACGGGAAAATGGTGGATAAGCCCATCATCGAACGTGCGGAAACCACTTTGCAAAAAGCAAAAATCTTTGGGTTAATTTAGGGGGAACAGACAGATGAAAAACGTTTTGAATCGTGAGATTCCTGCCGGCTATACGCCGTTTGCAGGCGCGGAGGCAATCATCAAAAGTACCCCCCGCAAAAAAATTCCGGAAGTGCTTTCCAAAAATCGCGAAAAACTGATTGCGAGCATTGCGGAAGCCTTCGATCGTTGCAACATTACGGACGGTATGACGCTTTCTTTCCATCATCATTTGAGAAACGGCGATTACGTTCTGAATCTCGTAATGGAAGAAGTGAAACGCCGCGGGCTGAAAAATATGAAGATTGCGGCAAGTTCCATCTTCCCGGCGCACGCGCCGCTTTGTGAACTGATTGAGGACGGTACCGTCACGCAAATCTTCACCAACTACATCTCCGGGCCGGTGGCGCAAACCATCTGCGACGGGAAAATGAAAGATTTGTTGATTATGAACACGCACGGCGGGCGCGCGCGCAGCATCGAAAGCGGCGAACTGCCCATCGACGTGGCATTCCTGGCGGCACCCTGCTGCGATAAAAACGGCAATGCAAACGGAACGGAAGGGGAAAGCGCCTGCGGCGCCCTCGGCTATGCGATTCCGGATGCGATGTACGCCAAGAAGGTAGTTCTCGTAACGGATCACCTGGTAGATCACATGGACTATGTGGAAATCGACGGGAAATACGTGGATTACGTGGTACAAATCGATAAAATCGGCGACAGCAAAGGGATTGTTTCCGGCACGACCAAGGTCACCAAGGATCCGGTCGGCTTAAAAATCGCACGCGATACGGCCAAATTATTGCAGGAACTCGGCGTCATCCGGGACGGTGTAAGCATGCAGACCGGCGCCGGCGGCACGTCTTTGGCCGTTGCCGCAGAAGTGAAAAAACTGATGATTGCCAACCATATCAAGGGCAGTTTTGCCAGCGGCGGCATCACGGGATACTTCGTTGCCATGCTGGAAGAAGGGCTGCTGCAAAGTCTGAACGACGTGCAATGTTTCGACCTGGAGGCGGTGCGTTCTTATCGCGAAAACGAAGCGCATCACGCCATGAGCGCTTCGAAATACGGCAACCCGTATGAAGACGGCGTCGTCGTGAACGACCTGGATTTCGTCATTCTGGGCGCAACCGAAATCGACCTGGATTTCAACGTCAACGTCACCACGGGCAGCAACGGTCTGGTCATCGGCGGCAGCGGCGGACACAGCGATACCGCTTACGGGGCGGACATTACCGTCATTACCACGGCTCTTACCAAATCCCGTATGCCGATCATTAAAGATCACGTAACAACCGTCACGACCCCGGGCGAAACGGTGGACGTATTGGTGACGGAACGCGGCATTGCCATCAATCCGCGTCGTGCCGACCTGCTGGAGAAGTTGAAAGGCAGTAAACTGAACATTCTTCCCATCGAAAAACTGTATGAAATCGCACTCAGCCACACCGGCAAACCGCAAAAGGTTTCGTTTGGCGATAAAGTCGTCGGTCTTGTGGAATACCGCGACGGCAGTTATATCGATGCGATTTATCAATTGAAAAAGTAAAAACACTTTTGGGCTGCGTCCTGCGCAGTTTGCAAAAACGCAGTCGTCAAAAACCGTTTTGAGTCTCAAAACGGTTTTTTTGAAAAGAATCGAAAAAAACAAAGGGCAGAAAGATCTCCTGCTTCCGGCAGGAGAAATTTCGACCGATCAAGGGAAAAAGGGCGTAAAACGGATGCGCAGTCCTTTGCCGCACGGAAAAGAAAGTGCAGGCGAGGGGGACGCTTGCGTTTGCCTCGGTTTTCCCACGGAGGGAATCAGATGGAAATCAAACGGGCATATCTTCCGGCAGAAAAGGAACGGGTTCGTCGCTTTTTGGCGGAACAGAATTTGCAGTACGATGCGGATATCGAGTTTACGGTATACGCAGCCGAGCAGGGAAACGTCGTAGGCACGGCTTCCGCCGCGGGCAACATCATCAAGGCGGTAGCGGTGGATCCGTCCATGCAGGGGCAAAACCTTTCCGCCTTGCTGTTGGATGAGGTTCTGGCTTATTTCCGCCTGCAGCATATCTACTACTATCAGGTTTTCACCAAACCGAAAAATCGTGCCGTTTTTACCTCGCTGAATCTTTCGGAAGTGATTTGTACCGACGAAGTGCTTTTGTTGGAAAATAACTCCGTAGAGGGCGTCACGGCGTATCTTCAAAAGATGCGTGCGCAAGTCACCTTGCCGCTTACGGACGTCGGCGTGGTCGTCGCGAACTGCAACCCGCTGACCAACGGACATTTGTATCTGATGGGCGAAGCGGCAAAAAGGCATGCAACCGTTCTGGTGTTCGTGGTGGAGGAAGACGCATCCGCATTCCCTTTCGAAACGCGGTTTCGTCTGGTGCAGCAGGCGTGCAGACGTTTCCCGAACGTGCAGGTGCTGCCTTCCGGCAGGTATATCATTTCGTCTCTGACGTTTCCCACGTATTTTTTGAAAGAAACAAGTTCCAAAGCGCGTGCGTATGCCAGGGTGGACGCGGCAATTTTCGCAAAATACTTTGTGCCCGCCTTTTGCATTGCAAAGCGCTACGTCGGCGAAGAAAAGACGGATGCGTCCACCGCCGTGTATAACGAGTGCCTGAAAGAGGCCCTCGGCGAAAAACTTGTGATTTTGCCCCGTTTGCAGGAAGAGGGGCAGGCGGTGAGTGCTTCCGTCGTGCGGAAGTTGGCAAAAGAGGGCGATTTCGAAACGGTTGCGAAACTGGTCCCGCCGGAAACGCTGCAGGTGTTAAAATCATGGAAATTTTAGAAGCGAGGGAACAACGCAAAGCGAACGTCCTCGCTTTCGGGGAACCGGGCTGCACAACGCTGTGCCTCAAGGCGAATTTGCCCACCGGCTGGAAGCAGGGCTGGCAGGCGAACCTTGTATTAAAAGCCGTTCGGCTGGAAATCGAGCGGTGGCAGCCGCAAAAAACTGCGTTCTACCGCAGTGCGGACGGGGATTACTATCTGTTTGCACTGAAAGAAAGCGCCGAGGCCTGCAAAAGAAAGTGTATGCAGCTGGAGGAAACGCATCCTTTGGGGCGTCTGGCGGATCTGGACGTCTATCGGGAAGGGCAGAGTGTCAGCCGTACGGAATTCGGCGGAACGCTGCGCAAGTGTATGTTGTGCGATTTGCCCGCAGCGGTATGCGTCCGCAATCGAACGCATGCGGCGGAAGAGGTGATGCGCTTTGCGGAAAAGAAACTGCGGGATTATTATCAACCGCTGATTGAGCGTGCCGTAAGCAATGCCGTGCAGGGAGAATTGCATCTGCCGCATAAATTCGGCCTGGTAGAACCGAACTCCGATGGGGCTCATCGGGATATGAACCTGGCCTCGATGGAGCGCAGCGCCAAAGCCGTGCTTCCGTTCTGGATGCAGATGTTCTGGCAGGGGGTCAAAGCCCCGTTTCCGCAGGCGTTTGAAGCCTGCAGAACCCTGGGACTTCTGGCAGAAGAAGCGATGTACGCCGCAAGCGGCGGAGTCAATACGTATAAAGGGCTGATTTTTCAGTTGGGATGTTTACTATATTCGTTCGGGCACCTGACGGGGGAAAACCTGCCATGGGAAGAGTTGTTTCAAGGCGTGAGCCTCGCAACGGCAAATTCCGTACAACCCAAAGGTACGTTCGGCGAAAAGGCAAAACAATGCGGTTTTTGCACCGCCCTGGAACAGGCGCAACGCGGCTTGCCCGCCGTGCAGGAAACGTGGCGGTATCTGCAAAACCACGGGCGGGACGAAGCGTCTCTGCGCGGAGCGTTGCAGTGCGCTTTGTCGGTGACGGACGATACCGTTTTGCTGAAGCGCGCGGGGGATCTCTCCTCCTACGAGGCATGGAAAAAGCGTATTTGCGCGTGTACGCCGCAGGAAGCACCTTCCTTAACGAAAGAATGCGTCAGGCATAATATCAGCATCGGAGGGGCAGCGGACGTTCTGGTCGGTGCTTTGGCGGTGGACGCTTTTGCGGCGATCGACCGCGGAGAAAGTCTTCCCTCCTTCCGTCGGCCGGATTGGCGAACCGCCGCCGGTATGACGAAATTAAGGATGCTGCGCCTCAGTGAGGATTGCGATGACGATGCTCTGGAATACGGCGAGTTCGACGTGCGCGATTTTCTGCCCGAGAAAGCGCAGACGTTCCGCGAAAAATACAAAGAGTTTTACGACGACGTGAAACTTTCGCACAAAGAGGATTGGTAATGAGGAAATCGTTTCAACAGCCGAAAAAGGCAATTCTCGTTTGCAGCGGGGCAAAAACACACCGCCGGTTTCGAAAAACGGCAAAGAAAAAGCAGAACCAAGAGAGGCTTCTTTCAGCCTCTCTTTTTGTCGGTGCGACGGCCGTGCTTTTTTGCATAGCGGCTTCGCCGGGAGGAGGCTCTTTCCGGAGTCTCTCCGAACGTTCTTGCCTGAACCGGTGGGGTATTTTGAAAGAAAACCGCGGATGGGAAGAAAGAAACAGTAAAAAAACAGGCACTGTGTCGGTGCCTGTAAAATATCGTGAAAATTCCTAACGGTTCTTTTGGGTATCGTCGTTATGCGGCGATTGCTTTTCCAGCAGATTCAGAATCGTCTTTTGCGTCTCCGATACCTGTTCCAGTTTTTTATAAAGGGCGTCGATGATAAATTCGCTTTTCAGGTTCACGCGATAGTCATTTTCGGCTCGTTTTCTGTCCTTGGCTTCCTGCCGGTTCTGACTCATCATAATCAGCGGTGCCTGGACTGCCGCAATGCAGGACAGCACGAGGTTGAGAAGAATAAAGGGATAAGCGTCAAAAGCGTTGGAGGCAAGAATCACGTTGACGGCCATCCACAACACCATAACGGCAATAAAACTAAAAATGAAAGCCCAACTCCCGGCGAATCGGGCAACGGCATCTGCCGCTTTTTGGCCCAAAGATACTTTTTCGTTTTTTTCGGAACTTTCGGCCACGCTTGTGCCGAGCAGTTCCCGGATCAGTTCTTCATCCGTTAATGCCAAATCGGATTCGTGCAGCAGTTCTTTTATGATTTTCGTTTTGTTTTTCGGGTTGTTCATAGAATAATCCCCCGGAATCGAGCCATTCCTTGTAAAAGAAAGATTTTTTTTGCCCATACTATACAAAAGGATCTGCAGCTATTTTTGCGTGCCGCTTGTTTCGCAGGCGGAGCAATCCCCGTTGCAGTCGTCACAGGCAGAGCAGGCGGCAGGTTCGGCGTACAGCATCGGTTGATAGGTTTGCAGTACGTTTGCCTTTTTCAGCGCAAAAACCATTGCCGGCAGCAGAATGATTTGCGTCACGATGGCCGGCCACGTGGTGACGAACGCTCCGGAAAGGAACGCTTCAAAAGAATAGGGCGTTTGCTGCAACGCAAACAGAATCGCATAAGAAATGCCGTAGACCGCACGCCCGGCAAGCATAGCCAGAATCAGCGCGGGATACACCACCCACAGGCGGCGGACCTTGCGAAAGAGCAACTGCAAGAACAATCCCGCAAAACAACCGTAGGCGGCCATTTCAAACGTCATGACCAGCGCATTGGGAAAGGCCGCGGGCATACTGGTCAGAAGCGAGCTGAGATAGGGCAAAATCAGCCCGCACAGCAAGCCGTACCAGGGGCCTGCCAGCAGCCCGCATAAAAAGACGGGCAAATGCATGGGGCTGAAAAACTTTGCAACGGCTTTCAGACCGACCCAATGAAAGGCGAGCGGCAGCAGAATACCAAGCGCAACGCACAGCGCACAGGTGGTAACGGATAGTGTCGTATGTTTTTTCATAAATCCTCCCGATTGCCGAAGCCTTGCGTGTTTTAACAAAAACAACACATAGTTTTCAGGTAACCTCAATTGACTTTACGACATGTTTATACTAACATAATAATATCATATAAGAAGTTCGGAAATTTGTCAAACGACAATGCGAAAGCGACGGCTGTCTCTACAGGGAGAAAACCGTTTTGCCCGGGAGAACGCTCGTCTGCGTTCGAAAAAGCCGGGGCAACGGCAGCGGCCGAAAGGAAACGTATGAAAAGAAAAACAGCTACTTGTATTTTAATCTTCGTTGCACTCGTATGCGTAGGCGCATGCGGTTGGTTGGGGGCGGTACAGCCCGCTCAGGCGGCCGCAACGCCTTTATACCAGTGCGATACGTTTTATAACCTCGTGATTCTGGCAGAGTTTGCCGAAAGCGGGCAGGCCACGCAGCGCCCTTATACGCTGGACGGCGGCGCTTACACGGCAGAGGAGCTCGCCAAAATCGATTTACTGTTTAACGATGAGGATTCTTCCAACGAGGTGCAAAGCCTGAAAGAATACTTCTGGCAATTGAGTGGAAACCGGGTTACGGTGCAATCGGTATTTGTGAAGTATGAAGACTCCTCCATGACCAAGCAGGACTTTATGGAAAAAAGCGACACGGCGGAAATCGCATATCTGCGTTCGGCCCTGACCGAGATTTTTTCGCGTGAGGGGGCTTCCGCTACGGCGGTGAACGCCGCAACGGATACTTCCGTCGCGTTTACTTCTGCCAATTTCGACGCCAATGCGGATCAGATTCTCGATTCCGTATTGTTTTATCCGAATTTGTACTTTTTGAATAACAGCCTGGAATACAATGCGTCCGCCATCTGGCCGCATGCCATGGTGGCAAGCATCGGCACGGTAACCACGCAGGACAGCAAAACCCTCTCGGTGGATCGCTACGTCATCAATCCCTTTGAAAATACCGACGGCTCGGCAGAATTGACGTCGCCCATCGGCGTAATTTGCCACGAGATGCTGCACAACGTAGGCATCTCCGCCGGAATCGACGATTTGTATCACTATTCCAGCGGTGGCACGGGAGACTTTGCGGAACAAACGCCCGTAGGGATGTGGGACGTCATGGCCTCTACCGATTACGACCGGCCGCAAGCGATGAATGCTTATTATCTCAGCCTCTTGGGGTGGGGAACGCTGCCGGAACTTGCGGAGAATACCGGAACGTACGAACTGACAAAAGAATCGCACGGCTCTGCCGTAAAATTCGGCGAAAAGGTCTATCAGGAAGGTACGGCGAACGAATATACGGAGTTCTTCGTGGCGGAGTATCGCCCCTCTTCGGAGATTCTGGGCATCACGACGGACGAAGGCATTTTGATTTACCGTGTGAATACCGGCGTCAAAACGGGCAATCGCGTGCAGGGCAGTACTTCTGCCAATAACGATTTAATTTACCTGTTCCGTAAAAACGAGTGTTATAATACGGAGCATCGTCACGCCCGCACCATCGGCATGTGGGGGCAGATGTACGGAGACGACATCGAAGAGTGCGCCTACTTCAAGCCGTTTACGTCGGGCGATCAGGTCACCTTGACCTATTCGGACGGGACAGAGGCAGACTATCAGGTGACGGTAGGCGAAAATAAAACGGATACGTATGCCATTTCCGTGGAAGAAAAAACCTACACGGCAACGCTGAGTTTTTATTGCGGGTCGGATCCGATCACCGAAGAAGTAAAAGTGTATCAGGGTTCGCAGTTGCTTGCCACCTCCGTCAACGGTGCTTCCGTTACGGTGGTAGTCAAAGGCACGGAGCCGTTAACCTTTGTTTCGGAAAATTTCTATTTCGAAAGCGGCACGGTTGCGGCCTCCGGCAGTTACCGTGTGGTGGGCAGCCGACTTTACGACTTCACGTTCGTGGTGAAGGATGCTTCCGGCAACCCGCTGGAAGGGGTGGCGGTCGTCCCGACGAGGGGTACCACCGCACAAACGGATGCCTCCGGCAGAGTAACGGTGCGCACGACGCTTGGGGCAACGGTGCAATTCACAAAAGCAAACTATAAAAATCAAACGATATCCGTAACGCAAGTACAAACCGCCGAAAAAGAGGTGATTCTTGCGGAGGAAACGACGGTTGTCATTCGGGTCAGCGGAGTGACCGATGCGGTGTTTGCCGTATGCAACGGAAAACGATACTATTCGCAAAACGGGGTTTTAACCATCCCGAACGTCGGTGTGGGCGACGTCATCGATTTTTCCGGCAACCATCGTTGCGTATTTTCCAGGGACGGAGAGGAAATCACTTCTTTCCGCCTGGAAAGCGTTTCGAACAATACGTTTGAAGTGGCGGTGGAAGAACAGCAGGGGGCTATCACGCTGAAGCTGTTCGACCAGATGAAAGGTTCGCTGAACCTGTCCGGAGAGGTAACGTACACGGTCAACGGCGAAAGTAAAACGTGTGTGGCGGAGGGAAACTCCTGCGTAATTTACGCCAAAAACGGAGACCGTATCGTGCTTTCGGTGGACGGCTATCAGGACTATGCTCTGACGGTATCTGCCCACACGGAGGATACGCTCACGTGTTATCTGGTGCCGGAACGCAAGATTTCGCTCTCTACCGTCATCGTTTTGGTGGGGGCTGTGGCATTGGTGCTGATCCTGGTGTCTCTGCTGAAGCGTCGTTCTTATTAACGTCGTACCACAGCGGAAAAATCAAAATCACAACAGGGGCGGATTTCTCCCAAAGAAAAAAAACGCAGTGCATCACCGGCACTTCGTTTTTTGTTTCCCTCCGATTCGTTTGTTTTCTTCTTTTGTTTCACGAGTCGGTGGGTTTTTGTTCTGTTTTACGTTTTTTGCTTTTGTTTCCGTCCGGCATTTCCGCAGAGGGAACGCGTTTGTTTCGTTCGGGCAACACGGGGAAAGCCCTCAAAAGTAAACCCGACCGAAAAAGCAAAAATCAAACGGGCAGGCGCTGCATGCCGGCAACGGAGAGCTGCCGCATGGACAATTTTTCCGGCATTTTCATAGGATAACGTAGAAATCTATCCGAGGTATCGCATGACAAATTATATTATTCTATCGATTACAGAGCCGCAAGGCGACGTTCTGCAAAAGGCTACCGGCATGGCGTTTGACGGCACGAGTTTTTATTATGCTACGGCACTCGGCGTGTTCCGTGCAGAGGCGGACGGAACCCTGACCAACGTCAGCACGCAAAAATATCGCAGTCTTTGTTTCGATCCGTCGCTCGGAGTATTCTGGGCGCTGCCCCTTTGCGGGAAATGCATCTATCGCCTCGCTGCGGATTTTACCGTGCAGGATGCTTTTTCCGTGGAGTATCTTCGCGGAACGTTGCGCAATCTTTCCGTAACGGAAGAGATGCTTGTCGTAACGACGTTCCGCACCGTGTTTGAGTTGTCGAAAGAAGGAGAAGTGCTTTGCGAGTTTTCCGTGCCGTCCCGTGTTTCTGCCACCGCAGCGATTTACTTTCCGCAAATGAAGGCAGTGGGGCAAATCGGGAAGGGGTGCTACGCGCAAACAGCATTGTTCGATGCGTCCTTCGAGCCGCTTGGAGAGTTTTGCCTGCCGCGGGAGTATTGTGCCCTGTCGTATGCACCGGGGGAAGGGATGTCTTTCTACGCATTTCTGCGGTCTCCTAACCCGCAAAAGCGTGCTTGCCTCGTGCATTACGACACGGTGACCGCATCGGTATGAAGTTAAGCGTATGCTATATCGTCCGCAACGAAGCAAAGGTGCTGGAGCGCAGCCTGAAAAGCATTCTGGCCGTTGCGGATGAAATCATTGTGGTGGATACGGGCAGCACCGACGAAACCAAAGCGATTGCGTTGCGCTATACCGCCAACGTATTTGATTTTGCCTGGGCGGACGATTTTTCCTTGGCACGTAACGTTTCTTTTGCGCACGCAACGGGTAATTACGTCATGTGGATGGATGCCGACGACGTGCTTTTCCCGCAGGATGCGCAAATCCTGTGTAAGGCAAAAGGTCGGTTGGGTGTGGCGGACGTGTGGATGCTGCCTTATCGTCTGCAAAGGAACGGAAAAACGGAGACGGAATTTTTGCGGGAACGGATTTTGAAAAACGACGGAACCTTCGTTTGGCAAGGGGTGGTGCACGAAGTGATTGTTCCGCACGGAAAGGTGCGCTGCCTGAAAGCCGCCGTTTCCCATTGTAAAGAGGAGGCCCCGTATTCCACGCGTAACTTGCACCTTTACGAAAAGGCGCTGCAAAAGCAGCCGCTGAACGCACGCGATACGTTTTACTACGCGAGAGAATTGTATTTTCACGGATATTACGAAACGGCGCTGGAACGGTTCCAAGCCTTTCTGCGTTCCGACGGGTGGGTGGAAAATAAAATTCAAGCCTGCCTGGATTCGTATCGATGCTATCTGGCGCTCGGCCGGGAAGAGGCGGCTCTTTCCGCCTTGTGCTATGCGTTTGCGCTGGATGTGCCGCATGCGGAAGTGTGTTGCGCCCTCGGCTATCACTTTCAGGCAAGGGCACAGTATCGGGCGTCGAACGAGTGGTTCCTGCGCGCAACCCGCTGCAGCAAAAAACACGAAAGGGGTGCCTTTGTTTCGCCACAATGCTACGACTACCTTCCCTGGCTGGAAATGTGCGTCAATTATGCTCGCCTGGGGGACGTATTGCGGGCAAAGCGGTGCAACGACCGTGCTCTCAGGGCAAATCCGACCTCCGCCGCAGCCCTCGGAAACAAACGGATTCTGGAGGAACTGCGGTAGAGACCCCGAAACACGGGAGCTCTTCCGGCACGGGCAATGCCGTAAAGTAAAGCGCGTCAAAAGTTTTCGAAAAGGGGGCACGGGCAAAAGTACTTCCGCAGGCAAGAAAAATGCCGCAAGTCGTTTGCGGCAAAAAGGGTGGACGATTGTGTTCAAAAAAGCCGACCGCATTCCGTGCGGTCGGCTTTGTTTGTGTCGTTACGAAAAACGCTGCGGCAGGAAAAGACCTTTTGCGGGGCAACCTCCGGGGAGGCAGACTTTCGCTCTTTTTCTGCATCCCTTCGGTTTTGCTTTTCGGGGCCGTTTGCGCCCGTATTTTGTTGTGTTGCGCTTTTGCCCGTCAGTTCTTTGCCAGATCGGTATTCCACAGCACAATTTTGCCCTGTGCGCGCGTTGCTTTCATATCGATGATGCGCTGATTTCTGGATCCGCGAAAAACAAGGGAAATATCTTTTTGTTCTTCGAGGAACCGCCCGTCTACCAAAACGTCCAGCAAATCGAAAATCCGTTCGGTTTCTGCCGCATGGTGGGAAGAATCCGGGTTCAGTAATTCTTCGTAAGTGCAGCCGGAAAAGGCCCAGATCGTTTTTTGCGGCAGTTCCCGCCGGAGGCGCTGCAAAAAGGGCAGCAAGGCCTGTTGATTGCTCGGTTCAAAGGGCTCTCCTCCTAAAAGCGTCAGCCCGTGGATGAAGGAGGGGCTCAACAAGCGTATCAGTTCGTCCTCTGTCTCTTCGGTAAAGGGTTTGCCATAGTGAAAGTCCCACGTCTCCTGCTGAAAGCAACCTTTGCAGCGGTTGGTGCAGCCGGAAACGAACAGCGTCACCCGCACGCCGATGCCGTTTGCAATATCGCAGTTTTTAATGGTGGAGTAATACATATCGTTTCGATTCCTTTCCTTTGAAAAAGAGGGAGCGAACGTTCGCCCCCTCCGATGGTTTACATGTGCAAAACGCGTTCTTTAATTTCTTGCGTTCTGCCCTGGTTCCAGAACTGAGTGCCGATGTAACCGCACGTACGGCGGGCAACGTTCATTTTGTCCTGATCCTGATTGCCGCAGTTGGGGCAGGTCCAAACCAGTTTTCCGTCCTGCTCGCGAATTTCGATTTCCCCGTCGTATCCGCAAACCTGGCAGTAGTCGGATTTGGTGTTCAGTTCCGCATACATGATGTTGTCGTAAATAAACTTCATCACGTCCAGCACGGCTTCGATGTTGTGCTGCATGTTCGGCACTTCCACGTAAGAAATCGCGCCGCCGGGAGAAAGTGCCTGGAACTTGGCTTCGAAGCGCAGTTTTTCAAAAGCGTCGATCTGCTCGGTCACGTGCACGTGATAGCTGTTGGTAATATAACTTTTATCCGTTACGCCCTTAATCACGCCAAAGCGCTTCTGCAGGCATTTTGCAAACTTGTAGGTGGTCGATTCCAGCGGAGTGCCGTACAGCGAGTAGTCGATGTCTTCCGCGGCTTTCCATTTTGCAGTGTATTCGTTCAGTTTGCGCATGATCTGCAGCCCGAACGCTTCGCCTTCCGGCGTAGTCATCTTTTTGTCCAGCATCGAGTAGACGCATTCCCACAGGCCGGCATACCCGAGCGACAGGGTAGAGTAGCCGCCGTGCAGATATTTATCGATTTTTTCACCCTTTTTCAGGCGCAGCAATGCGCCGTATTGCCACAAAATCGGAGCCGCGTCGGAAAGGGTTCCGGTCAGGCGTTCGTGGCGGCATTGCAGCGCACGATGGCACAGTTCCATTCTTTCGTCGAAAATCTCCCAGAACTTTTCCATGTTTTTGTGCGCGGAAAGGCCGATATCCACCAGGTTTACTGTCACCACACCCTGGTTAAAGCGCCCGTAGTATTGCGGCTCTCCTTTTTCGTTGATGTAGGGCGTCAAAAAGGAACGGCAGCCCATGCAGGTGTAGCAGTGACCTTGCCCGTTTTTGTCGATTTTGTTCTGCAGCATCACTTTTTCGGAGATGTAATCCGGCACCATACGTTTTGCGGTGCATTTTGCCGCCAGGCGGGTGAGGTAGTAGTATTCGCTGTCTTCGTGAATATTGCATTCTTCCAGAACGTAAATCAGTTTCGGGAAGGCAGGCGTCACCCAAACGCCTTGTTCGTTTTTCACGCCTTCGTACCGCTGCCGCAAAACTTCTTCGATAATCATCGCCAGGTCTTTGCGTTCCTGTTCGTTTTTGGCTTCGCCCAGGTACATAAACACGGTAACGAACGGGGCTTGCCCGTTGGTCGTCAGAAGCGTCACGACCTGATATTGAATGGTCTGTACGCCGCGTTGAATTTCGTCGCGTACGCGTTCTTCTACAAGTCGTTCCAATTCCTGTTCCGAGGGGGAAACGCCCACTTCCTGCAGTTCTTTTCGCACGGCTTTGCGGAACTTCTGGCGGCTGACTTCCACAAACGGCGCGAGATGCGCCAGCGAGATGGATTGACCGCCGTATTGGTTCGAAGCCACCTGCGCGATAATCTGCGTTGCGATGTTGCACGCCGTAGAAAAGGAGTGGGGTCGTTCGATCAGCGTCCCCGTGATGACGGTGCCGTTTTGCAGCATATCTTCCAGGTTCACAAGGTCGCAGTTATGCATTCTTTGCGCAAAATAGTCCGCATCGTGAAAATGAAGGATGCCTTCGTTGTGCGCCTCCACGATTTCGCGCGGCAGCAGAATACGATTCGTGATGTCTCTGCTCACTTCGCCCGCCATATCGTCGCGCTGCGTGGAGTTGATCACAGGGTTTTTGTTGGAGTTTTCCTGTTTGGCTTCCTCGTTGTTGCATTCGATAAGGCTCAGAATTTTATCGTCCGTCGTGTTGGATTGACGCACCAGCGTTCTCGTGTAGCGGTAGGTAATGTAAGACTTGGCTACTTCAAAGGCCCCGTGCGCCATAATTTGTTTTTCCACCAGATCCTGCACTTCTTCCACGGAGGGGGCGCGATCCAGTTTTTCGCATTCCAGTACAACGCTGTTTGCAATGCGTTCGATTTGCAGCGGCGTCATTTGTGCGACTTCCGCAACGGATTTGTTCGCTTTGGTAATGGCAATGATGATCTTATTTACGTCGAAAGTTTCTTCCGATCCGTTCCGCTTAATAATTTTCATTTTTTCCTCCAAATTTTTGCAAATCTTTCGTATTTTGTACGAAACGCAACGTTTTTGCATTCTGTTTTTACAATTCTGCAAATTTTTGAACAACACAACATCTTGTGTTGACAACAAAAGCATATTAGCATATATTGTATTTCATGTCAATATGAAACGCAAGATTCTTTGCCAATTTATTTTTCAAGTTTTTTTGGGGCGTTCGCTTATAAAAGTAAAGGATTTCTTCCGAAAAAACTTGCAAAAAATATTTTTTCGAGTGTTCCGGCCGGCAGCAAAGATGCCTTTCGGGCATCTTCGCGCCCGGTGTTTCAAAAATTTTTCGTTACTTTTTCGGCGGGGTTTGGTCGTTCTCCCGCTTTTGCGGCTGCAGGTTCGCCAGCGTATTGGGAATTGCCTTTTTCAGCGCAAAGTACAGCGGCACTCCCAAAAAGTACAGCACGGCGGATTGGCTCAGCAGCATGCTTCCCGCGTTCAGCAGGTAGGCCGCGTCGTTTTGCGCCAGCAGCCACACAAGAGGCAGTATGGCGGCATTCAGCAGCACGGGCGGCAGAGCCGCAAGCCACGGATTTTTGATGCGGGAAGTCAACAGCCCCGCAACAAATGTTACCAGCGTGCCGATGACAACGTCCCACGGACCGAAGGGGGAAAAGAGGTTCGCAACGAAACAGCCTACGGCAATCCCGATGTATCCCGTAGGAATCAGCATCGGCAGAATCGTCAGGGCTTCGCCAAAGCGAAATTGCACGGGACCGTACGTCAGGGCAGGCAAAAACGCCGTAAGCGACGCATACAATGCGGCGATTATGGCGTTGAACACAAGCAGTTTTACAGATCTTTGCATCGAAAAATTCTCCTAGTTTTTTTGAAATGGGTCGTCTAGTACCATTACGCAGTATCCTACCCCCAAAACGATTTTTTGTAAAGGGATTTCGGAGGGCAAAATCAAAACTTCGCACCGGAAAGAGGAAGCAAAAACGGAGAAACGAACTTTTTTCGTTCCTCCGTTTTTTTGCCGATGTTCTTCGGCTTTTTCCGTTTTGTCGGGACGGTTTATTTTCCGTCGAATCCGGAAGTGTGCGAGTCCCGCGTCCGGAACGTCTGCGCCAGATACACGATCATCCAGATTGCGCCGATCGTTCCGATCGTGCCGATGACCGCATATAAAATGCGGGATACCACGCTCATCGAACCGAAAATCAAGGCAACTAGGTCCAGTTGGAACAAACCGACCAGGAGCCAGTTCAACGAGCCGAGCAAAACAAACACCAATGCGATAATCGCACATACGTTTCTTTGTTTAGGTTCCATGATGTCCTCCTTTTCCCGTAGTATGGGCGAGTTTTTCGAAAGGTATGCAAAAAATCGAAATTTGCGGGCGAGGGAAGACGCCCGCGGCAAACGACCCGGTGCGGTTCACGGCGTTTTTCCGAAGGGGGAAGGGCGAAGCGTTTTGCGTAAGGCGGCCTTGGGGGAAAGGGGCAAACGACGCACGGGTGTTCTTTCCCAAAGGGCAAAAAAAACGCCTCTTGCCGCCGCAGAAAGCGGGAAGAGACGATTACCCTCCGGAAGAAAAAGAAAATCCACGGTGTCGTCCGAGGCGCGTCGAACCGAGGAACGCAAGGTAAAAAGCATCGTTTCGGGTTTCGTATCGGGTTTGTTTTCCGGCTCGTTGCCCTTGCGGCTCCGTTTTGCGCGGGAAAGCGGTTTGGTTCCGCTGCGTAACCTGCTGCCGAAAGCGAATGCGTCGGCTACAGGGTTGCGTCCTCCAGTACGAGGGCGTCGAACGGGACGCTTTCCACAAAGTTTTTTGCGGGGTATCGGGTGATATGAAACGTTTCAAAATGATAAAAGTTGTTTTTCAGTAAAATCGGCGTAGGGATATCCCAGGCGTCGCACAGATTCATAAGGGTTTTTTCATAGTTTTCGCAGGTGCAGGGAAGATTGTTTTCAAAAATTTTGCTGCGGATCATTTTTTCGCCCGTAAACAGTTTTGCCCAAATTCGCATGAGAACCTCCACAGCGGCATTGTAGCGAAAATTTGCAAAAAAGTAAAGGAAAAGCAAGGGAAAGGCTCAAAAATGCGGCAGGGCAATTTACAAACCTCCCGAATTATGCTACACTGACTCTGTTACGGAAATCGTTCCTGCCGAGGTGTTTATAATGAAAAAAGAAAAAATCTCCGATGCCGTCATCCGGCGGCTCCCCAGATATTATCGTTTTTTGAAGGAAATCTATGCCACGGGGCATACCAAGGTTTCCTCTCGGGCTATTTCGGAAAAGTTAGGAATTACGGCAAGCCAGGTGCGGCAGGATTTCGCCAATTTCGGAGAATTCGGTCAGCAGGGGTACGGATATCACGTGGTCTACCTTCTGGAACAAATTCAAAAGATTCTGGGGTTGGATCAGGTTCACAACGTAGTGGTACTGGGCGGCGGCAGAATCGGGCAGACGATTATCGGGTATCCCACGTTCCGCACGGAAGGGTTTCACTTTCTGGCCGTTTTCGATATCGAACCGGAAAAGGTACGGGGAAAGGTTCCCGTTCCGGTGTATCACATTTCGGAATTGCCGGCCTTTTGCCGGGAGCACCGTGTAGATATCGCGACCATCTCCACCCCGAAGGAAGTCGCGCACGAGGTCGCAGAACTTGCGGCGTCCTGCGGCATCCCCGCGCTGTGGAATTTTGCCCCGACGGACGTGCATCTGCCCGGCATGACGGTGGAAAGCGTCCACATGAGCGAAAGCCTGTTTATGCTTTCGTATAAAATGCAGCACCAAGGAGAAAAATAAGCATGGCGGAAATAGCCTACGAACCCTGCCACGACTACGAAGACGTCACCGTGAAAACAGCGGTGGCGAACTTATTTTCCGCTCTCGGCGGGGTGGATCGTTTTGTCCGGCCGGGGCAAACGGTATTGATTAAGGCAAATCTCGTAAGGGATATGCCGCCCGAAAAGGCAGGGACTACGCATCCGCAAATCGTAAAAGAGGTGGCAAAGCAGTGTATTGCGGCAGGGGCTTCCGTCGTTGTGGGGGATAGTTCCGGCGGAACGTATACCCGCGCCTCCATGAATCACGTGTACCACGTGACCGAAATGGATCGCGCGTGCGAGCAGAGCGGAGCAGCGTTAAACGACGACTTTACCTACGAAAGCGTCCGGACGGACGGCCTCGTGCTGAAACGGCTGGACGTGATTTCCGCCTTTTTAAAGGCGGACGTCGTCATCAATATCGCCAAACTGAAAACGCACAGTTTTGCGGGATACAGCGGTGCGGTCAAGAATCTGTTCGGGCTGATTCCCGGCCTTGTCAAGGTGGAAATGCACGCCAAATACCTGGATCTGCCCACCTTCTGCGACGTATTGCTGGATATTTACGAGTACGCCAAACCGAAAATCAAACTGAATATCATCGACGGCGTCGTCGGAATGGAGGGAGACGGCCCCACCAACGGCAAGCCGCGTGCCATCGGCAAACTGATTGCCTCGCCGAATGCCTATTATGCGGACCTGGCGGCGGCCAGCCTGATTTGCGACCCGTTCGAAATCCCGTTGTTCGCCCGTGCGGAAGCGCGCGGTCTGATTCCGAAGGATTACGAAGCGCAAAGCGGGTTCGATTTTTCTCTGCCGAGGGGAGATCGCATTGCGGATTATCAGACCGTAAAAGTACTTCCCACGGATTTTATCAACAATTTACCGAAATTTTTGCGCAAACTTTTCCGCAACCAGATGTCGCAGAAAGTGTACGTCAAAAAGGGGATCTGTAAAGGCTGCGGCAAGTGCGAAAGGCATTGCCCGGCAAAAGCCATCGCAGTGAAGAAGGGCAGGGCGCGCCTGAAACAAAGCAAGTGCATTCGCTGCTATTGCTGTCAGGAGTTGTGCCCGTTCGACGCGGTGAAGTTTAAAAAGCCCATTGTGTACCGCATTGCGAGAAAATTGAGCAATTCCCGCAATCGCTGAAGGCGATTCTATTGACGAAACAAAAAAAATCACGTATAATATACGATAGCCCAAAAGGGAATCGGCGTGCTTGCACGCTTTGGAGGTTACGATGCAGGACGAAGTAATTTTAACTTCTGCCGGATATAAAGATCTGGAAGAAAAACTACACGAATTAAAGACCAAGCGCCGTCAGGAAGTGAGCGAAAAAATCAAAATCGCGCGGGAATTCGGCGATATTTCGGAAAATGCGGAATACGATGCGGCGAAGGACGAACAGGCCGCGGTGGAAGGAGAAATTCTGGAAATCGAAGCAAAACTGCGTACGGCAAAGATCATCGACGACGTAATCGATACCCGTGTAGTTACGCTCGGGTGCACGGTCGTGCTGGAAAATCTGGAAACGAACCAGGTCAACGAGTATCAGATTGTCGGTACGACGGAGGCCGATCCGTTTAAGGGGCGCATCAGCAACGAATCGCCCGTAGGGCATGCGGTGCTCGGTCAGCATAAGAACGAAAAAGTGACGGTATACACACCCAACGGCAAAGAGATCGAAATGCGGATCATCGATATCAAGCGATAACGTACGAAAGAGAGACGAGAGGGTAAAACAGTGAATCAACAAAAAAACACACCCGTAACGGAAGAACAAGATCTGGCAGAAGTATTTCGCGTTCGCCGCGAAAAACTCAACGCCCTGGTAGAAGCGGGAAAAAATCCCTTTGAAAAGGTTCGGTTTGACGTATCGCACCGTTCGGACGAAATCCGCGCGCACGTCGAAGAACTCACGGGGCAGAAAGTGCGTGTTGCAGGCAGAATCGTATCCCGCCGCGTTATGGGCAAAGCAAGTTTTTGCCACCTTTTGGATATGGGCGGAAAAATTCAGTTGTACGTCACGCGCGACGCACTCGGCGAGGAAGCCTACGCGGCTTTTAAGGCCTGGGATATCGGAGATATCGTAGGGGCGAGCGGCGAAGTGTTCGTAACGCATACCGGCGAAGTCAGCGTGAGGGTAGAATCGTTGGAATTGCTTTCCAAATCGCTTTTGCCTCTGCCGGAAAAATTCCACGGTCTGAAGGACCCGGATTTGCGCTACCGCCAGCGCTATGTGGATCTGATTGCCAACCCGGAAGTGAAGCAAACGTTTTTGATTCGCTCCCGCATCATTTCCGCTATGCGCAGTTACCTGGACGGAAAAGGGTTCGTAGAGGTAGAAACGCCGATTCTGAATACCATTGCGGGCGGTGCGTCTGCCCGGCCGTTTATCACGCATCATAACACGTTGGATCTGGATATGTACATGCGCATCGCTCCGGAATTGTATCTGAAGCGTCTGATTGTGGGCGGGTTCGAAAAGGTATACGAAATCGGCCGTCAGTTCCGCAACGAAGGGATGGACGTCAAGCACAACCCGGAATTCACAACGGTGGAATTGTATCAGGCCTATGCGGATTTCCGTGAGATGATGAAACTCACCAAAGATATGTTCTGCTATATTGCGGATACCGTCATGCAAACCCGTAAGATCCCGTACGAGGATGTCGTGGTGGATTTGGATTGCTGGCAGGAAATGACCATGATCGAAGCCGTGAAAAAGTACGTCGGGGTGGATTTTGAAGCCCTCTCGCCGGAAGAGGCCGTGGCAAAAGCGGCGGAACTCGGCTTCCCCCTGGAAAAACAAAAACAAACCTGGGGGTACGCTCTGTACGAAGTGTTCGACAATCTGGTGGAACAATACCTGGTGCAGCCGACCTTTATTTACGATTACCCGGTAGAAGTCAGTCCGCTTGCAAAGCGCAAACCGGGCGATCCGCGCATGGCGGAACGGTTTGAATTTTTCATCACCTGCAGAGAATTCGGCAATGCGTTCAGCGAATTGAACGACCCGCTGGATCAGAAAGAACGGTTTTTGGCGCAGGTTCGCCAAAGAGAAACGGGCGACGACGAAGCGCAGATGATGGACGAAGACTACGTCACCGCGTTGGAATACGGTCTGCCGCCGACGGGCGGTCTCGGCATCGGGGTGGATCGCACCGTGATGTTGTTTACCAATCAGCATTCCATTCGGGACGTGCTGCTTTTCCCCACAATGAAGACGATGAAAAAATAAGGTTCGAGGCCGAAGAGAAGAAAGAAGCAAAGTCAAGGAAACGCTTTTTGTGCGTTTCCTTTTTTGTTTCACAAAAAAAGGTTGTTCGGCTCGGTAAAATGTGATACACTGAACAAAGAGAGCGTGAAACCATGAAGAATTTTATTACGATCGAAGGCTGCGAAGGCGTCGGAAAATCCACACAGATTCGTCTGCTGCAGGAGTATTTTAAGAAAAACCGTGCGGACGTGCTTTTTACGCGGGAGCCGGGCGGCAGCAAAATTGCCGAATCCATCCGAAATATCATACTGTATCAGACGGGGGAAAACATGAGCGACGTGACGGAAGCCATGCTGTTTGCGGCGGCACGGGCTCAGCACGTGCAGGAAATCGTCGCACCGGCACTGCGCCGGGGCAAACTGGTGTTTTGCGACCGGTTTGTCGATTCGTCGTATGCCTATCAGGGGTTTGCACGCGGCCTCGGGTACGAGTTCGTGCAAAGGTTAAATGCTCTGGCCGTGGGCGAGTATATGCCGCAGTATACCGTCTTTCTGGATTTGTCGCCCCAAAAAGCGTTTCAGCGCAAGGGCGGGGCGGATCAGACGGATCGTCTGGAATTGCAGGATTTATCCTTCCATCAAAAAGTTTACGAAGGCTACCTCGAAGTCATGCGGCAAAACCCGGAACGGTTTTTACGCATCGATGCCGGCGGCAGCATGGACGAAACGTTTGCAAAAATCATTTCGGAATTGAAAAAAAGGAACGTGATTTCGTGACGGATTATACAGAGTTGATTTTGGAAACAAAAGCCTTTCGTAATTTCCGCGACGAATTCCGTCGGGGCAAAAACGCACATGCCTTTTTGTTTCAGTGTGCAGACCGCACGTTTCTGAAGCAGTTCCTTGCGGCGTGTGCCTGCGTGGTGCTGTGCGGGAACCACGGCGATTTCGATTGTCCCGTGTGCAGGCGCATTCTCGGCGGCAAGCATGCGGACGTGTTCTTTTACCCGAAGGGAAAGGGCATTCTGGTGAAGGATGCGGAAGAAATTCTGCGGGAAGTCGCCGTTTCGTCCGTAGAGGGGAAGGGAAAAGTCTTTGTTCTGGAAAATATGGACGAAGCCAATACGGTGGTGCAGAACAAACTGCTCAAAACGCTGGAAGAACCGCCGGAAGGGGTAACGCTGCTTCTCGGCGCGGTCAGCGATGCCAATGTGCTGACGACGGTAAAATCCCGCTGTCAACGGGTGGAGATCGAGCGGTTTTCGGAAGATCGCATTTTGCGCTACCTTACGGAGCAGGGCGTGCCGGCAGAGGAAGCGGAAATTGCCGCGGCTTCGGCCTTCGGGAACGTCAGCGATGCGGAAATCATGGTGAACGATCGGGAGTACCTGGCGCTTTACCGGCTGGTGTTCGAAATGCTTGCGGAAATGAACACCTCCCGCGATGCGTTGCGATACGTTTCCGCCCTGGGAGAGTATAAAGATCGTTTCTCCGACGTGCTGGATTTGCTGACGTCCGTTTTGCGGGACGCATTGGTGGTGCAAACCGCTCCGGAATTGCTGTTCCATCGGCACAAACGGGAAGAAATTCAAAAAATCAGTCAAAACTATTCTCAACAGGCAATTCTGCAGTGTCTGGACGGTATCACGCTTGCGTCGAAAAAGCGCAGCCTGAACTGTAACTTTAACGCCGTGCTGGATTCCCTGATTTTGGGGATGTTGGAGGTAAAACAACTATGCCGTGTATCGTAGGCATTCGATTTAAATCTGTTGGTAAAATCTACTATTTCTCGCCGAAAGACATAGAGTTTCACGTCGGCGAGGGCGTAATCGTGGAAACCGTGCGCGGGGTGGAATACGGCACCATTGTGCTGCCCAACCGCGAAGTGGAAGAAAAGGACATCGTTTCCCCTTTAAAAGAGGTCATCCGGAAGGCGACCCCGAAAGACGAGGAAAAGATGCGCGAGAACGAAGCGAGAAAGCCGGAAGCGATGCGTATCGCAAAGGAAAAAATAGCCAAACATAAGTTGGAAATGAAACTGATCGACGCCGAATTCACGTTCGATCAGTCCAAAGTGATTTTCTATTTCACGGCGGACGGCAGAGTGGATTTCCGCGAATTGGTAAAAGACCTTGCAAGCGTGTTCAAAATCCGTATCGAACTGCGCCAGATCGGCATCCGGGACGAAGCCAAAATGCTGGGAGGGCTCGGCGCTTGCGGGCGTCCGTGCTGCTGCAGCAGTTATCTCGGCGATTTTCAGCGGGTCAGCATCAAAATGGCAAAGGTGCAGGGGCTCAGCCTGAATCCCTCGAAAATCAGCGGCCTGTGCGGAAGATTGATGTGCTGCCTGCAAAACGAAAACGAGCATTATGCGGAAACCGCCAAACTGATGCCCAAACTGAACAGCGAAGTCAAAACTCCGCAGGGCAAAGGAATCGTTGCGGAAAACGATTTGCTGCGCAGGGAAGTCACCGTGCGGTTCACCGCGAAGGACGGCGGCATCGAGTTGAAAAAATTCCCCCTTGCGGAAATCCGCATGAAAAAGACGGTAGCGGAAGAAATCGACGCTTCGCCGGATTCTCAGGATCTGCCGCCCGAAGAGGAATAGGTAAAAAATATTCGATAACAATCCCCCAAACATCTATACAATTTTTGGGGAGTGTGTTATAATAAACCCATCAAAAATTTTAACAAGGAGAACACGACTATGCCACACAAAATTTCCAGCGATTGCATCTCTTGCGGTGCTTGCGCCGCACAATGCCCGGTGGACGCGATCCACGAAGGCGAAGGCCAATTTGTAATCGATGCAGATACGTGCATTGACTGCGGTGCTTGCGCTGCACAATGCCCGGTCAATGCGATCGAAGGCTAAGCAGACATAAAAAAGGGGGCGCGTTGGTTCGCGTCCCTTTTTTTGTTCTTTTGAGCAGGGAAAAATCTTTTCATCGGTTTGGCCGGTTTCTTTCTCCGGTGCGTTTTCCCTTCCGCCCGGTATTTTCGTTTCGTTTTCCGAAACGCTGCAAAAACGGAGGTTTCTTGTTCCGCTCCCTCCGTTTTCGGAGGTAGTCGCTAGTTCTCCCCGTTGCAAATTTTGGCGTAAAGTTCTTCCGGAATCATCGGGGAGCCGATTTCTTGCAAAAGGGAGGGGCTGACGGTAAAACTCTTTGCATATTCTGCCCCCGCTTGTTTCACCCGCTCCAGGCGAGGTTTCGTTACGACGTCCGCTTCCGGGCTGGCGAACAGGGGGCTTTCCGGCAGTGTCAGCATCGTGTGATTGTGCGGGAACAACAGCGGAAATTGCGTCGCCATGGCTTCAAAGTTCTGTTTGCTGTTGGGGAACCCGCAGCCGCAAATCATCACATAATGCAATCGGGAAAAATCTGCCTGCCCGACGTGCTCGTAGCGATCTCCTGCTTTTTGCATCGCCATGGAGGAAAGGGGCATCGTGCGGTCAATCAGGTTTTTCAATCCCGCCGGCATGCCGTAACTATACAAGCCGAAACTGAACAGCAATACGTCGCCGGCAAGAATTTCCTGCAGGATTTCTTTCATATCATCGGCAGACACGCAAGTCCCTCCGTTTCGTTTGCAAACAAAACAGCCTTTGCAATACTCCAGATGTTTGTCGTAAACGTTCAGCGTGGTGATTACCACGTCCGCGGCGCTTTGCATCCCTTCTAAAAAGGCACGGGTAATGTGCATCGTGTCGCTTTTTTCTTTTTTCGGGCTTCCGTTCAATACCAAGACTTTCATTTTTTACTCCTGTCTTTTTGTTTTTGAGACTTCCAAACGAAGTCCGCAAAGAATCGGCGCTATTGTCCGCGCCGAAAGGGGAGAAGATCGTCTTCTTCCGCGTGCTTTTCCACCAGGTTTCCGTTGTGCAGCAGGTTGGCTCTTTTAATGACGTCAAACCCGTATTTCTGCCGTATTTCGTCCACTGCCGTTTCCAATTGCAGGTTTTTGTTTTCGCACGGTTCCAAAAAACTTTGCTGCACGGCAGAGCCGATCGGTTCCAGTTTTTCGGCATTGACGGTGATGGTGCGCAAGGGCAAATCCTTTTGCGGATCCCAGTGGGATGCCAACAAGCGATAGGCTGCCTGCTGCAAATCCGTTGCACTGGCACTGGCGGCCGACAGCGTGCATTGACGGGAAATACTTGTTAAATCGCAATAGCGCAAATGCAGGCTGAGCCCCTTGGCCTGCAGCCCGTAGCGACGCAGGCGTGTGGCAATCATTTCGCAAAGGTGCGAAATCACCGTCTGTGCGTCCGGCACGGTGGTAACGTCGCAAACGGTGGTGGTGCCGTGCCCGACGCTTTTTACTTCGTGCGTTTCGTCCTGCTTCCTCACGGGGGAGTCGTCTTCTCCCGCCGCCATACGTTTCAGTTTGGGGCCGTTGATGCCGAATTTTTGCTTCAGCAGCGTTTCGTCCGCCTGCGCCAGATCCCCCAGTGTGGAAATGCTTAACCGCTGCAGTTGCTGTGCGGTTTTTTTGCCGACCATCAGCATTTCGTCCACGTGCAGCGGGTACACGATGCTCCGATAGTTGCTGCGGTCAATCACGGTGGTGGCGTCCGGCTTTTTGTAATCGCTGCCCAGTTTTGCGTAAGCTTTGTTAAAAGAAACTCCCACCGAAATGGTCAGCCCCGTTTCCTCCTTCACTTCTTTGCGCAGCCGGTCGGCAATTTCCTTCCCGCTGCCGAAGGGAGAAGAGGTTACGTCCAGCCAGCACTCGTCCAGTCCGAAGGATTCGATGCGATCGGTGTATCTGGCGTAAATGCTTCGCACCAGTCTGGAGTAACTGGCATAGGCATCGTAGTGCGGCGGCACAAAAACCAGTTCGGGACATTTTTGCTTTGCCTGCCAAAGTGCTTCCGCCGTTTTGACCCCGTATTTTTTTGCTTTTTCGTTTTTGGCAAGCACAATGCCGTGCCTCAGTTCCGGGTTGCCGCACACGGCAATGGCTTTGCCTTTCAGGTCCGGAAACAGCACGCACTCTACCGAGGCGAAAAAATTATTCAAATCACAATGTAAAATTACGCGATCCGCCATTCTGCCGGGTTTCCTTTGTTTTTCAAACTTCTATTTTAGGATAGAACAAACGTTCGGGTTTGTCAAGAGAAAAAGCAAAAGCCGCAAGAGGCTGAGGTGGCGGGGCGAAAGGGCAGACACTTTTCTCCAAAACAGAAAACGGTAGTTTCTTTTCGTTTCGGGAAAGTAAAAAAGGTACGGGGCCGGAGGGGCGTGCGAGAGGGGCAATTCCCGGAAATTTCCGGAACACGACAAAAATTTTTCTGAAACGACACCCCGCAAAAGTAAAAAACAAAACGCACGTAGGTGCGTTTTGTGTTCTTGTTTTCTTTGCAGGCAATTTTTGTGTTTTGTAATGCGCTTTGTAATTTGCAGTTTCAGAACGCGCGGAAATCCGGAATCGAAGAAAAGAAATCAGTCGATAAAACGGAAATTCGTTACGTCAAACAATCCGCTGTCGGTCAGTTTCAATTCCGGCACTACCACGAGAGACAGGAAGGAAAGCAGCATATAGGGGGAAATGTCCGGGTTCATCTGCAGACAAGCTTTGGTTTTTTCAAACAGCGTTTCGTGTTCGGCAATGATTTCATCCGGTTCTTTGGCGGACATCAGTCCGGCAATCGGCAGTTCAAAAACGCATTCTACCTTTCCCTTGGCGACAATGGCCATACCGCCGTTTTTGCCTAAAGCGTCAACGGCAAGCAGCATATCGTGAGGGTTGTCGCCCACCACCGTGATATTGTGGGCGTCGTGTCCTACGGTTTGGGCAATGGCGCCGCCTTTCAGGTCGAAGCCTTTCACGTAGCAGCATCCTACGTTTCCGCTGGCTTTGTGCCGTTCGATTACGGCGCAAAGATTCAGTCCTTTCGTGGAGGAGCAGTATGTCCGGGCGGTGACGATGGTATTGGGAAAGACTTCCATCACGGGCGTCTGACCGGCCGTAAACTTCGGAATAAAATCCTTTTCGTTCAGCGGGGAGATGTGCACCGTGTTGGTTACAAGGGAGGCATCTGCAGAGGAAAGGCCGAACAACGCTTTGCCGTTTTCCGCCACCTTTTTTCCGTTGCAATAAACCTGCAGGATTTTCCGCGGCACCAGGTTGTCCGTCACGAGAAGATCCGCACAGTATCCTATGGCAATCGCTCCGCAGCGGGGAATGCCGTAGCATTCGTAAGCGTTCAAAGAAGCAATCGTCAACGCATCGAAAATATCCACGCCTTTTTCCACGGCAGTCACGACGCAGTTTTGTATGGTTCCGGTGGCACGTACGTCGCCGATGTCGCGGTCATCGCTGCAGAACAGCAGCCTGCGCTTGGTTGCGTTGTTCACGGCGCCGATCAGCGTCGTGAGGTTTTTGGTTTGGGAACCTTCCCGAATCTGAACGTACATGCCTTTGCCGACCTTTTCCAACACTTCCGGTACGGTATTGCATTCGTGATCGGTCGAAATGCCTGCCGCAAGGTAAGCATTCAGTTGTTTTCCGCTCAGTGCGGGGGCGTGCCCGTCCGTATGGGCGGCGCATGCGATTTTGCGCAGAACTTCCGTGTCTCCCGCAAGGACGGCCGGATAGTTCATCATTTCGGCTAAGCCGCAGTATTTTCCTTCGGCCATCATTCGTTCGGTATCGGCCGCGGTAAATTCGGCATTGGCGTGGTCAAAAGGGGTGCTCGGCACGCAGGAAGAAAGCATAAAACGCACGTTTACGGGGATGTTTTTTACACAATCCATCATGTATTGCACACCCGTTTCGCCGCAAACGTTTGCGATTTCGTGACAATCCGCATTGATGGTGGTTACGCCGTGCGGCACCGCAACGGAGAGGTATCGATCCGGCGTGGCCAGGCTGGATTCAAAGTGCAGATGAGTATCGAAAAAGGAGGGCATCACGAATTTTCCGGTGCAGTCCACCAGAAGGTTTCCGTCGTATTGACCCAACCCCACAATGATTCCGTCAGCAATGGCAACGTCGCAGACGTGCGTCGTATGGCAGAATAAATCCACCACGGTGGCGTTTTTCAAAACCAGATCGGCCTTTTGTTTGCCGAGTGCAATTTCGATGTTCCTTTGCAGTTGCGGTACGTTTGCCATGGGAATCTCCTCTTTCGATGCAAAATATTTTTTCTATTCTAGTGGAGAAAAGGCGAATTGACAAGTAAAAACCGAGAAAAAATCAAAACTCTTTGCGGGAAGGGGCAAATCGTTGAAATATACTTGCAAGGAACGTATTTTTAGTTTATAATGTTTGCGAGAAAGTTTGCTTGCAAGGACTTTCTCGCAAACATTTCAGCGAGGTCGCAGGCGCGCAGCGCAGGCGAGCGACGGAAAGAAGCAAAGGGATGAAAAGCGAAACAAAGCGAGAAGGTACGCAGTACAAAGCGACCGAAGCTATAATCAGTTTGCTTGCAAGGACTTCCCTGAGTTTTCGGGAAAAGGCAAAAGACCGATGAAAACTTTCGGAAAATGCGGCTATGCGGCAACGCGCAGCGTGTTTTTCGTCAGAACGGAAAATAAAGAAACAAATTTCAAAACGCACCGTTTTGAAAAAGAATCGAGGTAGAAGAATGAAAAAGGCAGTATTTGCTCTCCTGGTGTTAGTGATGGTTTTTTCGTTGACGGCATGCCAAAGCGGGTTTATTCAACCGGATGCGAAGGTGCAGAACCCTACGGCACAGATTCAATTGGAATATACCGATGCGAACGACGGCTTGAAAACCGTAACGCTGCAATTTGAATTGCGCTACGACAAAGCGCCGATTACGGTATTGAATTTTGTAAAATTGGCGAACGAGAAGTATTACGACGGTCTGATGATCGATTCCTCCACGGGGCTCGGCAGCAGCAGTAGTTTTACCACCGCATTGCAATACATCGGGGCAGGGAAATATCGTCGTCAAACGGCAGAGTCCAAGATTCTGGTGAATGCACAAAAGGAAAAGGGCATCGATTACAAAATCAAAGGGGAGTTTGCCGCAAACGGATACGACACGAACGATCTGGAAAACGCAATCGGCGCACTGGTGATGAATCGCACCTCCGGTCCGAAGAATTTTGATACGGCATCTACGGAGTTTTACATTTCTCTGAACGCGGCAACGACCAATAACGGCAATTATGCGGTGTTCGGTCAGTTCAAGAGCATGTCCGGCACGGTGCAGCCTGTCGATGCGGAAGAGGCAACGACCTACGAAGAAGCTGCCGGTTTCTACGATTGGTTCCTGGCGGATATGCTGGCAATGTCGACGGCGTCCCGTAAGTTGGATGACGGGCAATCCGTAACGGTGCCGAGTCTGTTTATTGCCATCACGAGCGTTACGGTGGATACGCACGGCGCAACGTTGCCGAATCCTCCGACTGTGAAATAGTTTTCAAAGAAAGGCAAAAACCCGGGGGTCGTGAGATGCTCGGGTTTTTTAGTGTGAGAGAAGTTTATGGGCGTTTGGGTCGGACACGTGTCAGGCGGGTCTCCTGCCAAAAAGGGAGGGATCCGTTCCGGCGACTACATTACGAAAATCAACGGGGAAGAAGTGCAGGACGTTCTGGATCTGCTCTATTTTGAGGTAGAGCCGTTCTGGAACGTCGAATTGCAGCGGGAAGGGGCTCCTTTGCAGTTCCATATCGAGAACCCGCAGGGGGATTCGTTCGGATGTGAAGTGGCGGAGCGCAGCCTGCTTTCGCCCAAAGTGTGCCGCAATCGCTGCAAGTTCTGTTTTGTGGATCAACTCCCGCGCGGGATGCGTCCCACGCTCTATGTGAAGGATGACGACTGGCGTTATTCTTTCATCATGGGCAACTATATCACGTTTACCAACGTGACGGAAGAGGAACTGCAGCGCATCTGCCGTCGTAAGTTTTCGCCGCTGTACGTTTCCGTGCACGCAACGGACGATCCGGTGCGCCGGGAATTGTTGGGCAATCCCGCTGCCGCGCCGATTCTGCCTCTCCTGAAACGGCTGGGCGAAAGCGGTGTGCAGATGCATACGCAAATCGTCATGTGTCCGGAGTGGAACGACGGCCGGGTGTTGGAGCACACGTTAAACGATCTGTTGTCGCTTTATCCGCGGGTTCAGTCGGTCGCGGTGGTTCCGGTAGGGTTAACCGGACATCGTCAGGGACTGTTCCCTCTGAAGCCCGTGGACAAAAAGATTGCGGAAGATACCATTGCATTGGTGGAAGCGTTTCAGCAAAAGGCAAAAAAACTGCATCACACGAATTTTGCCTATTGCAGCGACGAGTTTTACTGCAAGGCGGGCAGAGAAACACCTCCCGCGGAGGAATACGATTGTACCGAACAGTTGGAGAACGGGGTCGGCATGCTTTCGCTTTACCGTGAGGAGTTCCATGCCGGCTTGCGTCTGGCGCAAAGCGCCAGGAAAGAATCGTTCGGCTTGGTATGCGGAAAATCCGCCGAAGCGTTTTTTCGTCGCCTGCTGCAGGAGGCGAAAGAGCGTTTTCCCTCGCTGCAATGCGAATTGTACGCATTGACGAATCGCTTTTTCGGCGAAAGTATCACCGTTTCCGGTTTGTTGACGGGCAAAGATATTCTGGAACAGTTGCAATCGCAAAATTTGCCGCAGCATATTTTGTTGCCGCACAGCATTTTGCGTCAATTCGAGCACGTCTTGTTGGATGGTACCTCGGTGGAGGATTTGGCCGCGGGGCTGCAGCGCCGCGTTACCGTTTGCGAGGCAGACGGAACCTTCCTGGCAGAAATGTTATTCGATTAAGGAGAAATTATGCAAACGAAACCGTTAGTGGCTCTCGTCGGAAAACCGAACGTGGGCAAATCTACTTTTTTCAATAAAGTCAGCGGGCAACGCGTTTCCATCGTGTCCGACGAACCGGGCGTTACGCGCGACAGAATCTACGCCGATGCGGAATGGCTGAACCATTCCTTTACGATGATCGATACCGGCGGGATTCAACTGAAAAGCGACGATAACATGATGAAACACATTCGCCTGCAGGCCGAAATCGCCATCGACCTTGCTTGCGTCATTTTGTTTTTTGTGGACGGAAAAAACGGCCTGACTTCGGAGGATTACGACGTCCTGCAATTGTTGCGAAAAGCCAAAAAGCCGACGATTCTCGTGGTGAACAAGGCAGAACGTTTTTCTCCGGAAGAAATCGGGGAGTACTATGCTTTGGGTATAGGCGAGCCGTTTCTCATTTCCGCCGAGCAAAAACTCGGCATCGGCGATCTGCTGGACGAAGTCGTAAAGTACTTCCCGGCAGAGACGGAAGAAACGTCGGAGACCAAGCCTTTGCGGATTGCCGTCGTCGGGCGGCCGAATGCCGGCAAATCGTCTTTGGTCAACAAAATTCTGGGGTACGATCGTACCATCGTCAGTAATGTTGCCGGTACCACGCGGGACGCGATCGACACGCCTTTTACGGTGGACGGCAAACACTACGTGATCGTGGATACGGCGGGGATGCGTCGCAAGCGCAGTATCGAGGATGACAGCATCGAGGCGTACAGCGTCGTACGCGCCCTGAACGCCATCCGCACGGCAGACGTGTGTCTCGTCGTGCTGGATGCGACCGAAGAAATTTCGGAGCAGGACGTACGGATCGCGGGTTACGTGCACGAGCAGGGCAAACCCTCGGTAGTGGTCATCAACAAATGGGACGTGATCGAGAAGGATACGCATACCATAGAAAAGTTCAATGCGGACCTGGCACGGGATCTGGCGTTTATGGATTATTTCAAATCCGTCACGGTTTCGGCAAAAACGGGGCAGCGCGTGGGGAAATTGTTGGAATTGGTGCAATACGTCTACGAAAAAAGCACCATTCGCATTTCTACCGGCGTATTGAACGACGTCATTTTCGATGCCATTGCAACGGTGGAACCGCCGAGCAAAAACGGCAAGCGTCTGAAAATTCGCTACTGCACGCAGCCTTTGACCTGCCCGCCGACCTTTGTTTTGTTCGTAAACGACGAAACGCTGATGCATTTTTCGTATAAGCGCTACCTGGAAAATTGTCTGCGCAAAGCCTTTTCGCTGGACGGAACCCCTATTAAATTGTTTATCCGCAACCAATCGGAGGATAAATCCGAATGATGTATTTGCAAGATTGGTGGCAGTTGCTGTTGTATGCCGTCGGGTGCTACGTTATCGGAACCATCAATTTTTCGGTGATTCTTTCCACGCGCGTCAAGCATCGGGATATCCGCAGTATGGGCAGCGGCAATCCGGGCACCACAAACATGATGCGCTCGTTCGGCCTGCCGATGGGTGTTCTCACGCTTCTGGCGGATATGTCCAAAGCGGCGGTATGCGTTGCGGCAGGGCTGCTCTTGTTCGGCGCGGATGCCGGGCTTGCCAGAGTTGCCGGCTACCTCGGCGGAATGTCCTGCACCGTGGGGCATATTTTCCCCTTGTGGCTGAAGTTTCGCGGGGGAAAGGGCTTTGCCTGTTCCGTCGCCACGTTTTTGATTCTGGATCCCGCATTCACTGCAATCGCGCTTGGGGTCGGGCTGGTCGTGTTGGCCATTACCGATCGCATGTCCGTTTTTGCGCTTTTGTATTTTTTTGCGCAGATCGTGTATCATTGCCTGACGCTGCTTCCCTTGCAAAACTACGCCGTTCTGGCGTTTGCCGCGGTACAGTGCGGCATCGGCATCTGGGCGCACCGCAGCAACATCGTGCGTTTGCTGCAGGGCAAAGAAAACCCTACGGGGGTACGTACGGCATTGTTCGGCAAAAAACCACCGAAGAACGAGGCCGAGCAGCACGACGAAACAAAGTCCGCAAAGTAGCAGCGTTTTGCGGCATCCGAAAACAGCAAAAGAAAATCGTAAAACCTTTCCGGAACTTCGGGTCGATCCCCGAAGTTCTTTTTTTGCGCCGCAAACGTTTTTGTTGCCCCGGGGCCCTTCGGAACTTCGTTTTCCGGGACACTCGGTTTTCGGTCGGGAGGAGCGGCGCACGCAGGCGCAACCCGTGCCGCAATCGGGCGCTCGGTTTTACAGAAATAAAGTTCTAGCAAAAACCGCCTTTTCATATAGTAAATTGAAACAGGAGGGGGAAGATGGAAACTTTCAATTTATATCGGGATATCGCCGAGCGGACGAACGGAGATATTTATATCGGTGTGGTAGGCCCAACGCGAACGGGCAAATCCACCTTTGTAACGAATTTTATGCAGAGTCTGGTCATTCCGAACATTGCGGATGCCAACGCGCGCACGCGCGCCGTGGATGAGTTGCCGCAATCGGCGGACGGTCTCGCCGTCATGACCACACAGCCGAAGTTTGTGCCGAACGAAGCGGTCAGCGTCTCGCTGGACGAAACGACGCAGGCAAACGTGCGTCTGATCGATTGTGTCGGCTACGTGGCGGAAGGCGTTGCGGAAACGGAAGACCGCATGGTAAAAACGCCTTGGTCGTCCGAAGAAATGCCTTTCCGGCAGGCGGCGGAATTCGGCACGAGCAAAGTCGTGAACGAACACTCCACCATTGCCGTCGTCGTCACCAACGACGGAAGCATCGGCGAACTTCCGCGGAGCAACTACGTGTCTGCGGAAGAACGGGTGATAGAGGAATTGAAGCAAAGCCAAAAACCTTTCATTGTAGTGTTGAACGGCAAGGATCCCTCTTCCGAAGCGACGCGTAGTCTGGCTGCGGCGCTCGGCGAAAAGTACGGAGTCACCGTTTTGCCTCTGGACGTAAAGAATATGAAAAAGGCCGAGGCAGAAGAGGTTCTGGGCAGCATTTTAGACGAATTCCCGCTCGAAACGGTGCGTATTTTCCTTCCGGATTGGATGCGCACGCTGGACGTGCAAAGTCACGTGATGAGTTCGCTTTTGGGGCGAGTCCGTCAGACGTGCGAATCGGTTCAGAAAATGAGGGATTGCGAAAAATTGGTCTCGATGGGCGAAACGGAGGATTTGCAGACCCCGGTTCTGAAAAAGCGGGAGATGGGCAGCGGAAGTGCTTCCTACGAAATTTCGCCGAAGGAAGGGCTGTTCTATCAGGTGCTGAGTGAAAGTGCCGGAATGCCGATTGAGGACGATTTTTCGCTCATGGCGTTTGTGCAGCAGGCAGCAAAGGCCAAAATGCACTACGACAAGGTCAAAAGCGCGTTGGAGGACGCTCTGCAGAACGGTTACGGCGTCGTCAGTCCCTCGGCGGACGATCTGCAGTTGGAAGACCCGCAAATCGTGCGGCACGGCACACGTTACGGCGTTCGGCTGCGTGCAAGCGCGCCCAGTCTGCATATCATGAAGGTGGACGTCACAACGGAAGTCAGCCCCATTGTCGGGTCCATGCAGCAAAGCAAATCGATGTTGGATAAGTTCGAGTCCGATCCGAAAGGAATTTGGGAAACGAACCTGTTCGGCAAGTCTATGTCCGACCTGGCAAAAGAGGGACTGGTCAGCAAATTGGTTGCCATGCCGAAGGACGTGCAAAAGAAATTGCGCCGCGCCGTCGGTCGCGTCGTGAACGATAATCGCGGAAACATCATTTGCATTCTTTTGTAATCGAAAAAAGTCTTTCCGTAAAAAGGGTCGGCAACGACCCTTTTTCTTTTGGCAGAACTTTCGGTTTCGAATTTCGGCGTTTCGTGTATTTCGGGCTTTTCGTTGCACGCTCTTTTTTTGCGTGTTTCAAACGGCGGCGTTGGGGAAAAATGTTGGTTGGTAAAACAGCGGAAAGAGCAAGAATCTTTGCCGGGTGCGGCAGCGTAACGATTTTTCCGCACGCGTTTCGTGTTTTGCGTGGGAGGAAAGGGGAAAAGAATTTCGGCAGTCCGTTTTTCGATTTTCCGCCGTTCTTGCAAAGGGAGGCCGCGAAGCCGGCGTCTCGATTTGCGCTGTCAGGGGCGGGGCTTGTTTTGCTCTTTCGGAAAGAAACGATTGACAAGTTCCTTTCGGTAGTATTACACTACGTTCGGAAAGGAGTCAAAAGCATGAAACTGATCATCGCAACGGGCAATCAGGGGAAATTAAAAGAATTCCGGAATTTGCTTTCCGGCTTGTTTGAGGAAGTCACGTCCCTCGGCGACTTGGGGCTGGAGCAGACGGCGGAAGAAACGGGGGAAACCTTTGCGGAAAACGCGTGGATCAAAGCCCGAAGCGTGGCGGAGAAGTTCCCCGCGTGTGCCGTGTTGGCGGATGACAGTGGTTTAAGCGTGGATGCCTTGCACGGCGAACCCGGGGTCTATTCCGCAAGATATAGTGCGGAAGGGACGGACGCGGCAAATCGCAAAAAATTGTTGCAGGCAATGCAGGGTCAACCCAACCGCTCTGCCCACTTTACGTCCGTATTGGTGTTGATTCTTCCGGATGGCCGGGTATTGCAGGCCGAAGGCACGGTGCAGGGGCGAATTCTGGAAGAGGAAACGGGTGCAGAAGGCTTCGGGTACGATTGTCTTTTCTATTGTGACGAGTTAAAAAAATCTTTCGGTCAGGCCACGCGGGAAGAAAAGAACGCCGTCAGCCATCGCGGCAGGGCAATGCGCCGCCTGCAAATCTTGCTGCGGGACGCCTTGCAAAAATAATCATCCGGTTGAGAGAGGGACAAAACAAAGTAAGGGAAGGGAAAGAGTTCGCAAAAGAAAGTTCTCTGGAACCCGGACGTTTTGTTCTGGCGGAAGCAAAAAGAAATTTTGTAAAGTTATGGAGATTTTGTTGACATTCACAGTGCGGTTTGCTATAATTTTTTAGCATCAATCGTAATGCGCGGGTGTAGTTCAATGGTAGAAGGCTAGCCTTCCAAGCTGGTTGCGTGGGGCCGATTCCCATCACCCGCTCCAAAAAACAACACACGGTTATTTGTGCTTGTAGCTCAGCCGGATAGAGCAACGGCCTTCTAAGCCGTGGGTCGGGGGTTCGAATCCCTTCAAGCACGCCATATGGTGGGTATAGCTCAGCTGGTTAGAGTGCCAGATTGTGACTCTGGAGGTCGTGGGTTCGAAACCCACTACTCACCCCATTTTCCGCAAACATCACACAATTTCATAAAATAGGGGTATCGCCAAGCGGTAAGGCATCAGACTTTGACTCTGACATTCGTAAGTTCAAATCTTGCTACCCCTGCCAATTTTGACCCATTAGCTCAGTCGGTAGAGCACTTGACTTTTAATCAAGGTGTCCGGAGTTCGAATCTCCGATGGGTCACCATTTTTTAGCGCCATTAGCTCAGTTGGTAGAGCACCTGACTCTTAATCAGGGTGTCCCGGGTTCGAGCCCCTGATGGCGCACCA
>CAKPYT010000037.1 GCA_934203075.1 uncultured Clostridia bacterium
GATGATATAGACCTTGCTAAAGGCATTTTAACGGTTTCCAAATCCTGTCACGACGGCAAAAAAGGACTTATCATTGACGAGCCTAAAACCGTCAATTCCCGTCGCGTGATACCGTTGCCGAAACAGTTGCTGCCTGTTCTCAAAGCCATAAAGAAAAAAAGCGATTCGCTCTTCGTAGTGTCGGCAAACGACAAACCCGTGTCCGTCCGTTCTTACCAACGAAGTTTTGAATTGCTCCTGAAAAGACTGAATACTCCGCACAAAGGCTTTCACTCTCTGCGACACACGTTCGCCACTCGCGCTTTAGAGTGCGGAATGGATGTAAAAACACTGTCCGAGATATTGGGGCACAAAAATCCGACCGTAACTCTCAATCGCTATGCTCATTCGCTGTTAGAGCATAAAGCCGCTATGATGAACCGCCTTGGAAAACTGCTGTGAGATGTACATAAAATAATCTAATTGATGTATTTAAATATAACCACTGATGCGAGTGGGGTTTTTATGGAAAGTGTGTTGGAAGGTATGGCTGAATACTATTCGGCAGAACTTTCCCAAAAAGTAAAAAGAGGTATTCACGAAAGCCTGATAAAAGGCAACTATATTGGTGGATATATTCTGTATGGATATGATGTTGTGAATAAAAAATATGTGATAAACGAGACCGAAAGTAAGATTGTAAGACAAATTTTTGAAGACTATGCAAATGGTATCAAGACAACACAAATTGCAGAAGATTTAAACAATAAAGGACTCAAAACAAAGCAAGGATTAAAGTTTTCAATAAACATAATTTCTAAAATGCTAAGAAACACAAAGTATATGGGTAAATGTATTTTGGACAATGTTGAATACACGAATATATTTCCAGCAATCGTTGATGAAAATATTTTTAGAAGGTGCAATTTAATTATGGATGAACACAAACATAGACAAAGAAAAAAGGAAGATGACGATATTTATATTTTAAGTGGTAAGTTATATTGTGGGCATTGTGGCAACTAATGACGGCTGAAACTGGAACAAGTAAAACAGGAGCAACTCATAAATACTATAAGTGTTATGGCAAAAAGCGAAAAGTTTGTGATTGCGACAAGAGAAATGTAAGAAAAGAAGATATAGAAAATTTTGTTTTTGAAAAGACAAAGGAATATGTTTTGCAACCAAATATAATTGAACAAATAGCGGAGGTTGTTGTAAATAAATCTAATAGTGAAATTTCCGAAAATGCTGTTTTGGTAAAACTAACTGAAGAATTAAAACAAAAAGAAAAGTCAATATCAGCAATGCTAGATGCTATTGAAAAAGGAATACTTACAAATTCAACACAAGAAAGACTTTTAAAACTGGAAAATGATAAAGCAATTTTAGAAGAAAAAATTGCAATCGAAAAAGCCCATTCGTTAAAACCGTTTGAAAAGAAAAATATTGTAAATTTCTTAAAAATATATGCAAGTAAAGATGCGGACAGCGTTAGAGATAGAAATGACTTTTTTAACAATTTTATTTCAAGAGTAAATTTGTATGATGGTAGGATTACAATTGTTTATAATACAAGCCTAAACCCAACTGAAGAAATATATAATAAGCCTAATAATGACCCAAATAACAACGATAACAATAGTGGCACTACAATTTATAAAACGGAACTAAATATTGAAAATGAGCAAGAAAAAAGCCGTCCAAACTCAAATGAGTTCAAACGACTATTGATTGGCGGAGGCAGAGGGATTCGAACCCCCGTGGGCTTTCTCCCAAACGGTTTTCAAGACCGCCTCGTTATGACCGCTTCGATATGCCTCCAAAAAATGATTACGTCAACCCCGCCACTTGTGGCGGGGCGATGTTTTTTTGCTTTTTCAGTATAGCAAAAGCGGGGAAAACTGTCAACGAAAAGCGAAAAAACGTCCGTGCCGTTCGCAGCATTCGCAAAAGAGAATTCGCGCGAAGCACTAAAAACTTTGCAGGCCCTTCGGCACGAAAGGCGCAGGGTTCCTCTACGGGCCAAAGTAGGGGCTTTTTGTAAACTACGGGTCGATTTTATTTTTCGGTTGAGGCGCCGGTGGAAAAAGGAAAGGACGCTTTGAAAAAGGGAAGATAACGGGACAAGTTGCCCATGCCGGGAAACTTTCATTGACTTTGCCCCTGTTCTTTGCTACAATACCAACGAGGTAATCTATGAAACTGATACATTGTGCAGACGTTCATCTCGGTTCTCCGATGACGACAAAAATGCCGAACGAAAAGGCAAAACAACGTCGGGAAGAAGTGCTGGATGCCTTCCGCCGAATGGTGGACTACGCCGTGGAGAACAGCGTAGAAGCCGTTTTGCTCGCCGGAGACGTCTTTGACAACAATCAACCGAATAAAAAAGACAAACGGGCCTTTTTTGAAATTCTGAAACTCTATCCGCAACTGCAGTTTTACTATCTCAGGGGAAACCACGATACGGAACAATCTTACGACGAAGCGCTGCCGAATTTGCACGTTTTTTCGGAGGAATGGAAGTACTACCGCCAGGGGAACGTTGTCATTGCGGGGATCGAAGGAACGGCCGCAAATGCAGGGGCACTTTATGCCACCCTCAAACTAAACGAGAGCGACTTTAACGTTGTGATGCTGCACGGGGATGCCGTTTTGGGAAAAACGGAACACAGCCAGAACGGAAGAATCGAGCTTGGGCGCCTCAAGGGCAAACAGATCAATTATCTTGCGCTGGGGCATATTCACTACTATCACGGCGGAGTTCTGGACGAACGCGGCCAATATGCCTATGCCGGCTGTCTGGAAGGCCGCGGTTTCGACGAAACGGGAGAAAAGGGGTTCCTCTTGTTGGATACCGACGCCCCGGAAAAGATAAAATTCGTGTGCAGTTCCAAACGGACGGTCAACATTTGCGAAGTGAACGCCACGGGGCTGCAGAGCATAGAGGCCGCCATTGTCGAAGCGAAAAAGAGGTGCAAGAGCCGTCCGCAAGATATTGTGCGTTTTGAATTTGTCGGCGAAGTGGAGTTCGATCACGCTTTTCTGAAGCAAACGGCAACGGAAGCGCTCTCCGGGCTTTACTACTACGTAGAAGTGAAGGATCGGACGGTGCAAAAAATCGATGCGGCGCAATTTGAAAAAGAAGTATCGCTTGCCGGGGAGTTTCTGAAATTGGTTTATGAGGATGCACGCCTGAGTGAATCGCAAAAGCAGCAAATCGTGGACGTCGGGCTGAAAGCGTTGCACGGCAGGGAGGTGGAATAATGAAACTTCTGCGATGCTACGTGGAAAATTTCGGGGCTCTCTCGGCGCAATCTTTCGAATTCGATGCTTCTTTCACTCAGTTTTGTTTGGAAAACGGCGCGGGAAAATCGACTCTTGCCGCATTTCTGAAGGCGATGTTTTACGGTATGCCTTCCTACACAAGCACAACGAAGGACTTCCCGGAGCGAAAGCACTACCATCCATTTCACGGCGGGAACTACGGAGGGAACGTCGCTTTTGAATGGAACGGAAAAGAATACCGCATCGAACGGTTTTTTGACGCGAAAAGCGAAACAAAGGATCAACTCAAGGTCTATTGCAACGGTTCGGAAACGAAGGAGTTCGGCAAAGAGGTAGGCGAAAAGGTTTTCGGCATCAATGCGGATTCTTTCTCCCGCACGATGTTCGTCACTTCCCAACTTCGGGAAATCGCTTCTTCTGCGGATCTGAACGCACAGTTAGGGCAACTGACGCAAACGGGTGTGACGGCACAGCAGGCAGAGCAGGCTCTATTGGAAGCCTCGAAAAAATACAGACCGCAAAAAGCAACGTCATCCGGCGAGAAATACGTCGTCTTGCGGCTCGAAAACGAGTTGCGCGCCCTTCGGGAAAAAGAGCAGCATATGGTTCAGATGCGCCGCGCGCTGGACGGATTGTATACGGAGCAGGCGGACGTGCAGCGAAAAACGCAAGCACTGCAAAAAAGCAGAGACAAAGCGTTTGAGGACAAAGTCCTCCTGGAACGGTGGAATCACTATGATAGTTTGCAAAGGGAAGCCGCCGAAAAGCAGGAGGAATACCGACGAATCCGCCGGAAGTATGCCGCACAAATCACGCAGGAGGATCTTGCCGTGGCAGAAGCGGCAGACAGGGAACGTCTGTCTCTTTCGGCAACCGGGCAGTCCCTGGTTCTTTCCGTGGAAGCACGACATCAGCTGGACGAACTGCAAATGACTTTTGCCAAAGGGATCCCCACACAAAAAACCATGGAGGACGCACAACGAATTATCACCCGGTTGGAAAGCGACCGTGCGGGAGAGGAAGCCTTGCTCCGCAATGCAGAGGCGCGCCTGGAAAGTTGCCGGCTTTATCGGAACGCCCCTTCGCCGGAAGAAATGCAGTGGTTCCGGCAGACGGCGCAGGAGATGCACCTGCAGGAAGTCTCACCTCAAGGCGCACAGACATCCCCCAAAAAGCGAGGAAAAATCGCTGCGGCCATCCTGGCGGCGTGTGCCGTCCTTCTGATGTTTGTTTCTTTTTTGACAGTACGTGACGTAGATTTTGTGCAGAGACTCGGTTCCGTCTGGTTCCTTTGCGCTTATGCGTGCCTGGCGGCAGCAGGGGGGTGCGTTGCGCTTTCGGCGAAACGTCCCGGTCTCCCGAAGACGGACGTTCTTCGTCAAAAGCAATTGCAGCAATGGCTGCAAAAGTACGGCTTTTCCGCGGAGGGAGATCTCACCGGCACGATCGGGCGCGTTCTGGCAGAAGCAGATGCATGGGAACGTGCGGCAAAAGAGTACGAGGAAGCCAAGTCCCGTGCGGCGAGCGTGCAGCGCCGAAACGAAGCGCAGCGCGCGGAACTGACGGAGTTTTTCCGTTCGTATCGCCTGGAGGGTGATCTGCAGCAGCAATACCGTGCATTAACGCAAAAACTTTCCCAATACGATCTGCTGCGAACCCAGCAAAAGGAAAATTCCGATCGTTTGCGTAACGTAGTGCGGGAGATTCAGCAAAAGGAAGATACGTTACGTAACTTTTTTGTAAAATACGGCGTGGTGGATCCGACGGACGAGACGGCCGCCCTGCGCATCATGCGGCAGGATGCCGTAGCGGAAGAACGTTTGCAGCAAGAAGCGCAGCAAACACGTCAGGAAGCGGAAGCTTATCGTGTCCGCGCAAATCTGACGGAACGCCCGCAGACGAGGGAAGCCGATATGGAAGAAATCGAGGCAGACCTGCAGGCAGCGAACCAAAAACTAAAAATGCTGGATGCGGAAATCGACCGGATCGAAGAGGAAACGCAAACCTTGGAGGACGTCAGACGCAACGCTGCGGAAACAACCGAAAATCTGCAAGAGGCCAACGACCGCTATTTTGTACTTTGCGAAGCACGTCGCCTTCTGGAGGCAGCGGATTCCGCATTGAAACAGCGGTATGTAAAACCCGTGCAGGCACAATTCGGCAAGTATGCAGCCTTGCTGGAGCAAGCACTGGGCGAACAGGTAAAGTTAAACAGAGATTTATCGCCGGAAGTGGAGAAAGGGGGCAGGTTGCATTCCGATCTGCATCTCAGCGAAGGTCAGCGTACGATTGTGTCGTTATGCTTCCGTTTGGCTTTGCTGGACGAGATGTTCCGTGGCAACCAACCGTTTTTGATTCTGGACGATCCTTTCGTGCACCTGGACGAGAAGCACCTGGCACGGGTCAAGGCTCTTCTGAAAGAGCTTTCCGCAAATCGTCAGATTTTGTATTTCTGTTGTCACGAAAGCCGAAAGCTGTAATCCGACGAAGGGCTGGCAGAGATTTTGCGACCGCTCCCTTCGAAAGCGGTGGCGTCGCTTGCCTTTTGGGGTCGGCGAGGCAAAACGTCCTTTCGGTTTGGGATTACGCTCCCGTCCCTCGATCGCCGGATCGGAAGCCCGAGGACGAAATAGGGAAAGAAAATGGTAAAAAGTAACGACGACGCGATTTGATTCGCGTCGTCGTTTTG
>CAKPYT010000038.1 GCA_934203075.1 uncultured Clostridia bacterium
CTGTTGCAAAGAGCAAAAACAGAAAAACCTTTTGAAATTTTTTACGAAAAAAAAGATTTTGCCTCCGAGGTCGAAAACGGGTGGAAAACCCGTACAACGGGGCAACAATTCGTTGACTTCCCCGCAAACGATATGTTACAATAAACCCATAACAGAGCAGATCTTTTGTAACTGACGGATGAGTGGAGTATCACACCACATGGGAGCAAAGGATGAAAAATGTCGACCGTCTGGGCAGCCACGTACGCAAAAACGCGAGTTTTACGGGAGTGGTGTGCCCATTTTTATTTTATCGAAAAAATCAAACGGTGAAAGCATCGGCAAAGGCCGGGCAAGGGGGAAAGAATGAAAAAAGTCGGAATCGTTATGGGCAGTGACAGCGATTTGCCCGTAGTACAAAAAGCAGCGGAAACCCTTCGGGAATTCGGCGTACCGTCGGAAGTACACGTCTACTCGGCACACAGAACGCCGGAAGAAGCCAAAGAGTTTGCCGCAACCGCCGCACAAAAAGGCTTCGGCGTGCTGATTGCGGCTGCCGGCATGGCGGCGCATCTGGCGGGCAGTCTTGCTGCCAACACGACGCTGCCCGTCATCGGAATTCCCTGCGGGGCGGGCAAAATGAACGGGTTGGACGCCTTGCTTTCCACCGTGATGATGCCTGCCGGCATTCCGGTGGCGACGGTTGCCATCGACGGGGGAAAGAACGCGGCGCTTCTGGCGATTCAGATTCTGGCGCTTTCGGAAGAATCCCTGGCACAAAAATTGGTGCAAAAGCGGGCGGAGGAAGCCGCAAAAGTGCGGCAAAAGGACGAAACTATCTGCAAACAATTTGCAGTAGAACAATAAGGAAACGGATGCAAGGAGAAAATGCAATGAAACTCATCTACACGGGAAAAACAAAAGACGTATTTGCGCTGGACAACGGGAACTATCTGCTGAAATTCAAGGATGATTGCACCGGAAAGGACGGGGTGTTCGACCCGGGTGAAAATGCCGTAGGGCTGACGATCGACGGCGTGGGGGATGTAAATTTGCGCATGAGCGTTTACTTTTTCGAAAAAATCAATGCCGCAGGCATCCAAACACACTTTGTTCGTGCGGATTTGGAACATACGACTATGGAAGTATTGCCCGCAAAAGTCTTTGGTAAAGGGCTGGAAGTCATTTGCCGTCACAAAGCAGTAGGCAGTTTTTATCGTCGTTACAGCGATTACATTACAGAAGGGGCGGACCTGCCGGCCTACGTGGAAATGACGTTTAAGAACGATGCGAAGGGGGATCCGCTCGTTACGAAAGACGGTTTGGTGGTGCTTGGCGTGATGACGGAAAAGCAATACGACGAAATCAAAGCCATGACGCAAAAAATCACGCAGATTGTGGCGGACGATTTGAAGGAAAAGGGGCTGGTACTGTACGATATCAAGTTCGAATTCGGCTATGACGCCGCCGGGAACGTGATGCTGATCGACGAAATCGCCTCCGGAAACATGCGCGTCTATCGGGACGGAACCTACGTGGACCCTATGACGCTTTCGGAACTTTTCTTCCGCGCGTAACGATTTTTTTAAGGAAGGTACACCAATGGGCGGTTTTTTTGGCGCAATCGGGCGAAAGGACGTGATTTCGGACGTTTACTTCGGCACGGACTATCACTCTCATCTGGGGACGAAAAGCGGCGGGATGGCCGCGCTGGACGATACCCTCGGATTTCAGCGGGAAACACACGGCATTGAATCGACGCCTTTTCGTACGAAGTTCGAAAAGGTTCTGACGCAAATGAAGGGACGGGTAGCGATCGGTTCGATCAACGACGCCGGCATACAGCCGTTATTGATTCGTTCGCAACTTGGGTGCTATGCCATCTGTACGGTGGGGCGCATCAACAACAAGGAGGAGTTGATCCGTCGGTCGCTTGCGCACGGCGGGTATTTCGACGTGATGCCGGGAGGCATCGTTCACACGACGGAACTGATAGCCTCCTTCATCAACCAAAAGGAAACGTTTGCCGAGGGCATTCGTTTTGCGCAAAACGCAATTGACGGAAGCGCATCGATTTTAATCATTACGGAGCACGGCTCGCTGATTGCCGCCCGCGATAAATACGGCAGAACGCCCGTTTTAATCGGCAAAGCGGAAAACGGCTATTGCGTTTCTTTCGAGTCGTTCGCCTATCAGAAATTAGGCTATGAGGACGAAAAGAGCCTCGGCCCCGGAGAAGTTGCGGAAATCACGACGGAAGGAGTCACCGTTCTGCTGCCGCCGCTCAAAAAGAAGCGGATCTGCGCTTTTTTATGGACGTATTACGGGTATCCCACGTCGAACTACGAGGGAATCAACGTGGAACTGATGCGCTACCGCAACGGCGAAATCATGGCAAAGAACGAAAAGAAAAACGGCACCTTCCCCGCCGATGTGGATTATGTCGGCGGCGTGCCGGATTCCGGCACACCGCACGGCATCGGCTATGCAC
>CAKPYT010000039.1 GCA_934203075.1 uncultured Clostridia bacterium
ACGCTGTGCGGCTGGCGCAACGCTTTGCAAGTAAACTTGCTCGCTTATGCTATTACGCTCGCTCCGCTCACTACAAACCTGTTGTCCGTACCAAGTGTGATGGTCTGTAAGTCTTTTCTTATAGACCATCATTTTTTGCATTTTAGCGGCATTTTCATTCCCATATAGTTTGAAGAAAAAAACGACATCGAATTCCGATTCAAGTGCGGAGCCGATGATATTTACGAAACCGCATAGAAATTGACTTTATTCGATAATAAAAGACCACTATCCAATAAAAACGGGTAGTGGTCTTTTTTATTTTCATAGGCGGCGATGTTTTGAAAAAAACAGGAGGAGCATGCTATAATATAAAAAATGCGGGAAACAAAGATAAAAGAAAAGATCACGAGATATTGACAAATCGGAAGTTAGGAGGGACGCCAATCATGAAGGATAGCAGAGATTTCAAAAAGGAGTATGATGCCTTTTTAAAGAAGGTTCCGTATCAGACAGCCGTTGTCGACGATGTGGAAGTAAGATACCAATATGGCGGTAAGGATGGCGCACCGGTGATTTTCTTTTTTAACGGGTTAGAGATGCAGGAAATGTGGATGCCATATGCCGAAACGCTCGGAAAGGAATACCGATTCCTGATTTATGAATATCCGTTCCATACCAACAAAGCAGACGAACAGATCGATTTTGCCGCAAAACTATTAAAAACGCTGTCTATTGAAAAAGTGATTTTGATCGGGGCAAGTGACGGCGGAGTCTATGCCCAGATTTTTGCGAAAAGACATCCGGAATCCGTTTTGGGCATGATCCTGACGACTACCTTGACGGTGGATTCCGATTATGTAAGGGATATCCGAAAAGAGCGCTTTTCCACTCCGATGCTCCTTCTTTTGCTGAAACTGGTTCCTGCAAAAGCGGAAATGAACTTGTTGTTAAAAAAGAGCAAGGGGTTTTTGGAATGCGAAACAGAAGAGAATCGGGAATATGGCAGAGGTTTCTATGAAACTGTGGCTTCCGACTTGAACTATAAGAAGCGATTTATTCATAGTTTCAAGTGTGTTTATATGCTGAAGGACTATCCCTGTTTCAAAGAAAGTGATTTCGAGTACCTGAGGGGAAAGATACAAGTTCTCCTTCCGGAGAAAGACATTTTCAAAAAAGAGGATCAGACCCGTCTTGCAGATTTATTTCGAAAACTGGATGCGGAAATTCTTAGTGTTCCGGGCGGGCATGTAGGGTTCCTGGTTCAGTCAGAGGATTATATTGATTTGATGGCAAAGTTCTTGAAGAAAAACGTGATCTGTCAGGGATAAAAATAACAGTACGTTTTTTTGCCGGTGCGGGGTCAATGGATGCGTTCTTCAGGAGGATCGGTAATCCGCCATCATGAACGAATTAAACAGAAAAATATGAAAAACGATAAAATAAAAAAGTACAAGCAGCTTGCCGAGAAAAAGCCGAAGTATTACGCTTTAATCGGCGACTTATATATGGACGAAGCCGACTTCAAAACTGCGGCGGTTTATTACAAAAAAGCAATCGAAAAGGATGTTTTGGCATACGCCGCGCTCGGCGATACGTTTGATTATCGTCATCAATACAAAAAAGCGTTCGAGGCCTATACGGCCGGCGCGGAAAACGGCGAAACGGAGTGCTTTGTGAGTGTTGCGTATTGTTATCAGAGGGGACACGCCGTAAAAAAGGACTTGCAGAAAGCAATCGGGTTTTATGCGAAAGCGGTGGATCTCGGGTCGGCACTTGCGGCGAGAAATCTCGGGGATTTGTACTATTTTGAAATGCCGATCCGAGAACCGGAAATCGACAATATGAAAAATGCGCTGAAGTATTATGAGCGCGCATTTTATTTGGGGGATATTCAGATTGCAAAGAAAATCGGCTTTCTCTATCTGAACGACGAAACGTTGAAGGACGTGCCGAAAGCAATCGAATGGTATGAGAAAGGTTTAAGCCTCGGAGATTCTTCGCTTAATTTCGATTTGGCGTATGTCTATCTCAACGACAGATTTGTCCCGCACGACTATAAAAAGGGGTTGGCCTGTTTGGCGGACGGTGTAAAACACAACGATCCGGAAAGCCTTTATATGCAGGCCCGCATATACGAAGAAGGCTGGTACGGGATCGAACCCGACCCGAAGAAATACGTCCATTATCTCAAAAAGGCGGCGAGCCTTTGTCAGGACGACGCCTTGCTCGATTTGGGGTATTACTATTACAAAAAGGGCAAATTCGACGACGCGCTCGATTGTTTTGCGCAGTGCGATTTGGATTACGTCGGCGTTTATTGGTGTATGGCGACGATTTACGAAACCAAAAAAGCCGATTACAAAAACGCGCTGTCCTATTATCAGATGGCGATGGAAATGGATTTTCCGGACGCAATCGAAAGAATGGCAGAAGCGTATCTCGGCGACGAGTTAGGACTCGAAAAGGATGAGAAAACCGCCCTTAAACTTTTCAAACGAGCCGCAAAACTCGGCAACGCTGCCGCACAATATAATCTCGGTATGGCGTATGCCTGCGGGTATTACGGCTTAACAGCCGATCGGAAAACAGCACTGCATTGGCTGAAAAAGAGCGTGCAGGGCGAAAATCCGTCGGCTTGCCTGCAAATGGGGCTTTATTATTACTACACCGTCAAAACAAAAGCGGCGTATCAAAAAGCCTTTGCGCTCTTTACGGACGCGTACCGTCTCGGCGAAGAGCAGGCGATGATCAATATCGGACTTTGCTACTTGCAGGGGAACGGCGTAACGGAAAATAAAAAAGAAGCGGTAAAATGTTTCAAAACCGTCGCCGAAAAGTGTAGTTCCGGCGTTGCGTATCACAATCTCGGCATATGCTATGAAAACGGCTTCGGAGTGAGAAAAGATTATAAAAAAGCGATTGCAATGTATGGCAAAGCGGTAGAAAACGGCGAAGCCGCAGGTCTGGAAGCGATTCGGAATATTTATTTAAAGAGGAACAAGGTTCAGAGTTAAAACAAATGCGGACAAGTTCCCGCCGTGCGAGATTTTGCAGAACGGCGCAGGGAAGACCGTCGGCTTTGCAAAGGGGAGAAACAAGAGGAAAGGAAGGGGAGAAATGAAATACGATATCGCAAAAGAATTCGGGCTCTACAGAAAATTCAAGCCCCCGCTCAACCTTTTTGCCCTACGTGCGGCAAAAGTTTTCTTAAAGTGCATTCCCAAAGGTCTGCATTCCTCGAAAACGCTGGAAATCCGCCGTCTTTTCGTTCCCTGCCGGGACGGAAAGCGCATCCGACTCTATCTTTTCCGGTCGAAGCCTTCCCGCTCTGCATCGCCCGTATTGTTCTATCTTCACGGGGGCGGATTTGTCTTTTCGGGTGCGCCTTACCATTACCGGCAGGCAAAAGAATATGCGTTGCGTACAGGGCGAACGGTCGTATTTGCGGAGTATCGCCTTGCTTTTGATCACGATTTTTTAACACCGCTTTCGGACTGTGTCGACGCTTATCGTTTCGTTGTGAGGCATGCGGCAGAGTGGGGTCTTGCAAAGGAGAATATCGCAATCGCCGGGGATTCTGCCGGCGGATACCTTGCTTTAGCGTTGATGAAAGAGTGCCGAGGGCAAAATTTGCCCATGCCGACCGGCGCGCTTTTGGTCTATCCCGTAGTTGACCCGTCCATGAGTTCCCGTTCGATGCAAGAATATACCGACACGCCCATGTGGAACGCCGCGGCAAATCGAAAAATGTGGGCGTATTACGCAAAAGGCAATCACGTCTACCGGCCGCTGCAGGAGGATCTGAGTTTTCTGCCCGGGACGTATATCGAAACGGCGCAATACGATTGCCTGCGGGACGAAGGGGAACAACTGTATCAAAGAATTTTAAATTGCGGCGGCAGGGCAGAGCTTCACCGAACCAAAGGGACGATGCACGGCTATGACGTGAAGCCGAAAGCCGCAATCACGCGGGAATGTATCGAACGGCGGATTGCCTTTTTGAAAGAGTCGGAAAGGAAAGAAGCAGAACGCACACAGTGTCCCGGGGCTGCGCCGAAAAGCCTGTAAAACAGGGGCCGTATCGGGGGACAAAACCGGGGGAACACAAAAAATCGGCGTGCGGGATGCCGGCTGCGGGATGGGGCAGAAGCGATTGTGAGATTGCAAATTGGCCGGGCGTTTCCGGTAGGAAGAATCAAAGCCGAAACGAAAAGCACAGAATCCGTTCGCTCCCGTGCTTTTACAAGTCAAAAGGGAAAAAAGAAGGTCCGTTTCAAGAAAACCTCGTTTTTTTCTTGCACTGTATGGCCGAAAGTGCTATAATTTGACCAAATAAACGATTTTGGTCATTTTTACAGGGGGGCGTGCTTTGGCTTTTACCGATTATGAAACACAGCAGATACGGGAGGCTCTTCTGGCGCAGGCAAGACATTGTGCCGTCACGCTGGGGGTACGAAAAACATCTGTCGACCAATTGACCAAGGCCGTCGGGATCTCGAAAGGCTCCTTCTATAAATTCTACGAGTCGAAAGAACTGTTGTTCGTGGCGGTTCTGGAAAGTATTCACGCCGAACTTTATGAAGTGGCGGATTGTTCTCTCAAAAAGAACGCAGGCCTTTCGCCTGTCGAACGTGCCACAGCCGCTATTCTTGCGGTATGTCGGCGGATGTCCGACACGGGCGTTATGACCTTTATCGAGAACGACGTGGCAGCCCTGCTGAAATGGCTGCCGGAAAAGGTTAAGGCGGAGCATTATCACGATGACGAAACGCATATTCGTGCGTTGCTGGAAGCAAACGCCCTCACCCCGAAAGGCGGTGCGGAGTTGGCAACGGCTACGGTGCGCGGGCTGATTTTAACGATTTCGCACAAAGAACAAATCGGGCCGTTGTGCCCGCAGGTGCTGCATCTGCTGGTGCACGGTGCCTGTACGGAGTTATTCTCGGAATAGAACGGCTGCCATACGGCAGCTTTTCAAAAGCGCGGCAGTTCGCCTTTGCTAACTGAAAACGGAGGAGGAAAAAGGAAATGAACCCGCAGGAACTGAAAATTTACAAAAGGGACGCTCTGTTCGGGTGCATCGGTGCGTTCCTGATGCTGGTGGGGGATCTTTGCCTGAGCGTGATTCCTGCAAGCCCGGGGGATAGCGGTCTGTTTGTGCGGGAAGCGTATCTGAACGGGTCGTGGGAATCGTGGAGGCTGCCACTTTTACTTGCCACGGGGCTTTGCGGCATGGCACTTGGGTTTTTCACCGTACGTTTATCCTATCGGCAAATTCTGCCGCAACACCGCAAAACGCGTCTGGCCGTTCTTGCGGGCGGTGTGGTATACGTTGCCACTGCCGGTGTCCTGCATTTTCTGATCGGCAGCCTTGCCGATTGGACCGGCACCCTGTCGCCGCTTCTCGGGCGGGAGGAAACAACGGCGCTGATACAGGCGCAGTACAGTCGCCTGCTGCCGCCCATGATTCTTTCCTACGCCGGCATGGCGTTGCTGATTCTTTCCGGCGCTTTTGCATTGCTCACCGGAAGGACCGTCCTGCCGCGGCGGATGTTCTGCTGCCATATGATTGTGTTTCAGATTGTGTTCGTCTTGATTCCGGATCTTCGTCAGGCCTGCGGGGCAGAAGTCTCCACGTGGGATTTTGTACTGAGTCAGGGGTCCGGCAATGCGGCGCTGTGTCTTTGGATGCTGGCAAATGTCATCTGGGCGGGGCGGCAGTCTCCAAAAGAGAATTTTCGGGGCGCAAATCGAAATGATGCCGTAACCTTACCCGCTGCTCTTCCCGAAGAGACCGATACGGAGAAAGCCTCGTAAGTATTCGGAATTCCGGGCAGAACATAGGGGGAACTTCCGGTTCTGCCGTGCGGCGGAGAAAGATGCATCGAGAAGGGGCTGCCGACCGTGCAGGACTGAGCAAAAGAGGATTACGTGGGGCTTGTCTTTACGACGAGTTCCATCCGGACGAACCGGAAAGGAGCGGATATGAAAGAAAAAGCATTACCGATAAATCGAAATTGTCATGTAGTATATTCCGGGGCCTGCAAAAAGGAGATCAAAAAAAAGATTGCACTGCATTACCGTCCGGAGGAGCAAGAAGAAGTGTGGGAGCGTGTACAGCAAAAATACGTGGAGTTTCTTTCCGACTGGCGTACCGACCTCGGCGGCAAAAAGAATTTCCATAACGGGAAAGGCGGTACCTACGATTGTATTGCACTGATGGCATACTATACGGTTTGCCGTGAGGCAACCTGTCTTGCCGAAATCGAGGAGATGGAAGGAAATTTGTTTCTCGGGGTCTTCCGGAAAATGAAATTTGTAAATTGCAACAAGCCGTTTTTCAAAAAACTGATGTATCTGGCATTTCGAAAGGCAAAACGTCGGTGCGACCAATGGGGCGATTTCCAAATGAATCTTGCGCCGTTTGACCCGCAAAAGCCGATTTATTACGAATTTACCGAATGCCCCACGGCGGAATTTGCAAAAAAACACGGCTTACTCGAAGTCATGCCTGCACTCTGCAATCCGGATTTTGAAGGAATGGAGTGCATTCATGCGAGGCTTGTCCGCACAACGACGTGCGCGAACGGCGATCGTTGTGACTATACGATCGTGGGGGATCGGGATCCGTATCTGAAAGATCACCAGGAGTATCGGGACGAGCAAGGTTACAGACGAAACAAATAAAAAACGAAAAAAACGATTTTCAAAAGTATGTTTTCGGCGGAAACTTTCGGCAAAATCTGTTTTAGAAACGTTTTATCGAAGGTCTTCGGGAAGGAGGGGTGCCGCACGCGGCACAAAAAGAAATGAAAAAAGAAACAAATCAAACAAAACTATGTGTCTTCGGTGCAGGCGTACTCGGCGGCAACCTGGCAAGAAATTTGTTTCGTGCGGGGAAGGACGTCACCTTACTTGCGCGGGGCAGTTGGGCAGAGGAAATACAAAAAAACGGTCTTCGCATTAAGGATAAGTTTTCGCCTCGGGTTTCGGTCAGTCGTGTGCCGGTCGTCACGGAACTGAAACCGGAAGATGCCTACGACGCCATTTTTGTGGTCGTGCGCTATACGCAAATCGATTCGGTGCTGGAGTCTCTACGGAAAAACTGCACGAAAAACATCGTTTTCGTCGGGAACAACGTCCGCGCAAAAGAGATTGCCTCCTTGCTGCCGGAGAAAAACGTCCTGTTTGCTTTTGCTCTTTCGGCAGGGCATCGCGAGCGGGATCTGGTTGCCTCGATCGACCTCAAAAAGATCACGATCGGCCCGCTTTCGGGAACACCGTCTCAGGAGGAAATGGTTCGGCAAATCTTTCAGGGCACAAAATACAAGGTGGTCTACGAACCGAACATGGGAGATTATCTTTTGTGCCATGCCGCATTTGTGCTGCCGGTGGCCTTCGCCTGTTATAAAACGGACGGCAACCTGAAGAAACTCCGGGGGAATACCGCTTATCTGAACCGGATGATCGACGCGAACATCGAAGGCTATCGGGCCATCCGAAACGCCGGGCACGAAATTCTGCCAAAGGAGGATCAGGAGTTTGAAAGTGCTGCCTATCGAAAAACCTGCCTGCGTTTTTTCAAACTGATGTGCGCAACGAGTCTCGGCAAAATCTGCGCTTCGGATCACGCGATGAACGCAGTGGACGAAATGGGCGCGCTGAATCTGGATTTGAAACGTTTCTTTGCGGAAAACGGTGCGGACTACCCGGTATGGCAAACTTTGGAAAAAGAGTGTGGGAGGAATCTTGAATGACGGAACTCATTTTAAAAACCCTTCTGGAAGGGCTCGGCCTCGGGGCGTTGCTTGTTCTTGTCTGTGCCGTCGGAATCCGTAAGGGCGCCGTCGGCATGGTGCACCTCTACAGCCCTGCGGTGCAGGAGCGGTGCGTGCAGATAGGGTTGACGACCCGCAAAAAAATCAAACGCAATGCTTTGCTTTTCAAGTTGATTTGCTTGCCCGGGTATATCGCCTATGTGTTGGTATGCTTTTATGTGGTCAACGGGGCAAGGGGGGTCCTTGCCGGATTCTGGCAGTTGGCGGTGATTCTGTCCGTCATGAATTTGGTAGACCGCTTTCTGGTGGACGATTTTTGGGTCGGGCATACGCAGGCGTGGACAATTCCCGGTACGGAAGACTTAAAACCGTACATCACCGCAAAGGATAGATGCCGTAAATGGTTGTTCGGAACCGTCGGTCTGCTGCTGATTTCCGCAATACTGTCGGCAATTCTGCTGTTGCTTTTGCCCTGAGGCAAAAGGGGGAAAGAATCATGTTGTTTGAAACGTTAGGAGAAAAGCAAAACCCGGCCATACTCTTCTTTCATGCGATGGGGGTAACGGGTGCCAGCAGCACTCCGGTAGCAAAGCACCTGCAAAACAACTACTTTTGCATTCTGCCCACCTCAACCGTATATTGCGAGGGGCAAAAATACCTTAGCAAGGCAGAGGAGGTGCGCCAGGTGGAAGAATTCCTGCGCACGCAGGGGGTACAAAAATTGGCGCTGGTCGTGGCGTCTTCCATCGGTGCGGATTTGGCGATGGCATTCCTCGTTCGTACGGAACTGCCGGTGGAGCACGTCTTTTTCGACGGCGGGCAGTTTGCGCAAATCGGAAAAGGCACCCGTCGGATCCTGACGCCGTTTCTGTATTTTGCATTAAAAAGTATTTTTCGGAGCAACGGCAGAACGCTGAAAAGAGTCCTGTGGTGCGACGACGCTGCCATCCGGCCGTACTTCATTGCGGCGGGGCAAGCACTGCGATACGGTAATTTGCGCCGTCAGCTTTCGGATAGTCTGGAGGACAAGCCGTTCCCGCCTCTTTCGGAAGAAAAGCAAAAGCAAATCTATTTTGCTTTCGGCAGTCGGGAGGATCACTTCAAATATCGCGAAGCCGTCCGAAAAGCGTATCCCAAGGGCAATTACCCGGTATGGGAAGGGGGGCGGCATATGGAGTATCAGATCCGGAACCCGCAAGGCTTTGCAGAAATGCTTTGTTCCATCATCGAAAAGAATGCACTCCCGAAATTGCCGTCGGTCGTTTTGCAGGCGGAGGATGAAACGAAAAATGAAGGTTAAGACGCTGGACGAAGACAGAATCCGGGAAATCGGGCACGCTTTCGGGTTTTACGATTATGGGGCGGAGCACGGCTTGATCGACGCGTTTCCGAATCGGGATGCCGTATCCGCATTTATCTGCGGCTACGTGCGCATGTCTCTGCAAAGCGGAATGTTATACGCCACAAGCGAAGAGGGGGAGGGCTACGTCGCCTATCGGCTGCCCGGTCAAAAAGTAAGGCTGAAAGCAGTGTTCTCTTTGGCAAAGGCGCTGTTCGGTTCCATGAAAATAAAAGAACTGATTCGCTTTGCACGTATCATGTCCAAGGGCGGTTCCGGGTTAAATCGTCGTTTCGATCAAATGAAAAAGCCGTACCTTTATGTCGGCCTGGTCTGTGTGCGGGAACCGTATCAAGGGCAGGGGTATATGCGCAAGGTTATGGATCTGGCGTTTGCGGAAGGCAACCGCCTGGGGGTTCCGGTTTTGCTCGATACCGATGCCAAGTCGAAATGCGATAAATACCTGCACCTCGGCATGGAGCTGGCGGGGACTCGCCGTTTCGGCGAGCACGGCGTGCTTTACGATTTAATCAAATATCCGGATTCGACGCCATCCGAATCCGAAGCAAACGGAGGTAGAAAATGAAGTATTCGGGGATGCCTATGGGCATGTGGGTATTGTTTCACAAATCCTTTCAGAAACAGTTGACGGGGGTGTTCGGCTATTCGGCAAAAGAGGCAAAAGCAATCCGCAAAAAGGCAAAGCCGAAATACAAAAGCATCCTTCGGGATCTGCCGGAATTCGAAAAAGAAGACCGCTTCCGGATGAACATCGTCAATGCGGCGATGCTCGGAGCGTTTATCCTTTCCATGCCGACCCGTCCGGAGGTGGAGCGGCTGACGGTTTATTACGCATCGGCCATGATGACCAAACCGATGAAATGGTTCTGCCGCAAGAGCGGAAAAAGCAAATTTACCGCAAAAGATATTGCAGGGATGCAGGCTACGGCTGCGCTTCGTGCTGCCGACCGCAACCCGTACTCCTGGAATATGGATTTTTACGAATATCCGGACGGCAGCGGTTACGAGGGGAGGTTTACCAAGTGCGGCATCTGCGTTTTAATGCAAAAACTCGGCTTGTACGATCTTACGCCCGCCCTGTGCCATTTGGATTACACCATGAGCGAAGCGGGCGGCGCAACGGAATTTGTGCGCGAGTACACTCTGGCCTCCGGCGGACCGTACTGCGATTGCGGGTACAAGCGTAAAAAACAAGAAGAGAAAAAACAGAAGGAGAAGATATGAGCGAATTTAACGACATCGGAATTTCTCGGCAGCTCGATTTGCCGCGCATCAAAAAGCTGTTAACCATCGGGTTAATTGCTTCCTTGTTTCATTTTGCAGGGGATATGATCCTCGGATATGGTGTAGAGGAGGATTCTCTCACAGGGTTGTTACGAATCCTTTCGGCCTATACCGGCACGTCGGACGGCGGCATTTTTGCCGCGGCTCTCTTGGGGCTGGTCGGCATGGTGCTGGAAGGGCTCGCCTGTTTCGGAATCTATCGGTTGATTGTTCCGTTTTCCCCGAGGTACGCCCATCGTTATCGCGCCGGAATTTTCGGGTATCTGATGTTCGGGGCATGCGGTTTTCATGTGCCTGTTTGTGCGTTGGTCTTTTTGAGGAAGCACGGCCTGGCGTCGGAGCAGCTTCTGCAGTATGCGGCATACTTTCTTTTGCCTGCGTTCGTCCTGTTCTGGATTTTCTTTTTGGTGCTTTCTGTTTCGCAGATCCAAGCGTTTGCCAAGGAACAGACGCCTTGCCCGAAGTGGTGCTGGATTTTTTCCATGCCGGTCGGCATGGCATTGTGCATGATTCTGTGGGCGTTCGGCAATGTACCTTTCATCAATGCACTTGCCTGCGCATGGATTGCGTTCGGAAACCTTTGGATGTTCGGCGGCTTGCTTGCCGTGGTGCTGAAGGCAGAAAAAATAAATGCCTTGCGTCTCTCTGCCTGAGAACGCGCGTTGTCGCAAATTTTAACGTGCGGCAACAGAGAGAGCATCGGTGCAGCCTTTCGGCGAAACAAGCGTCAAAAATAAAATCCGCAAAAAGGTTCTGATTCTATCAAAAAGCAGTGAGGGGAAACGGTTTTCGTTTTCCCTCACTGCTTTTGGGGGATTCTTGCGGCTTTGCTGTTTTTTTGGTAAAAGAGGGGAACGGGTTCCGTGTGTCCGGTTCCGCCCGTCTTGCCGGGATCGACGAGAGTATCTGCGCTCTTCCGGACGGATACCAAAAGCCCTGCACGGACGGAATGTTTTCACAGGGGGAGTGGCAGCTGCTGTCTATCGCACGTGCTGTGGCAGCGAACCCGTCCGTCTTGCTTCTGTATGAAATCACCGCGAATCTGGACGCGCAGACCGAGGCCCGTGTGCGCAACGCTTTGTGTCGTGCTTCCGCGGGCAGAACCGTACTTTCGATTTCGCACCGCATTTATGAAAGTCTTGGCGGCAGAATTCTGAAAATTCAGTCTCCGTCAGAACCTTCCCGGAAGGACGCCTCGTGCATCTGATTTTTCTCACGGGAAGTTAAATACTTGACGAACCGAACGGTCGGTAGGTATAATACGATCACAACGCAGAAACAGCAAAGGGGAGGTTCATTGTGGAAAGAGGAAGCACCAAACAAGAAATATTAAAAGCGGCCCTGGATTTGTTTTCGGTGCAGGGCTATGAGGCGACTTCCGTTTCTCAGATTGCGGACGCGGTAGGGATTCGTAAGGCAACAATGTACAGTCACTACGCCGGCAAACAGGAAATTCTGGATGCTCTGATCCAAACTACTTTGGAGCAATATCGCAAGCATTCCGTTTTTGTGCAGGCGAATTGGGAGGATCCTTCCTTTCAAAAGGAAAAACAAAACTTCACGTCGGATCAGGCCTGGCAGATCATTTCCGGGCAGATCCGCTACATTCTTCACGATCCGCTGATTTATAAATCCCGCAAAATGCTGACGATCGAGCAATTCCGGACTCCTGAATTAAAAGCTTTGCAGACGCAGCAGAACTATACCAACGTGATGCACTATTTCACGGGGCTGATTGCGTTTTTGATTCGGCAAGGAAAACTGGCGGGGAATGACGCGGAGGTTCTGGCGGCACAACTTTGCCTGCCGATTTCCGTCTGGATTAACCTCTGCGATCGCGAGCCGGAGCGGGAAGAAGAAATCATGCATTTGATCGAACGGCACGTGCGACAGTTTTTTCAAACAAACGGTGTCGGCTCTTTGTAGGGAAACGCGGTCTGTCGGAGGGTCTTTTGCGAAAGGGCAGGCTTGTATCGAACACTGCGGACAAGTTTCTTTGCCGCAGAGCCAAAGGGGCTACTCGCTCCGGCAAAAAGAAAAATCGCAGGGACGACGGTCGAATAAGGAAAAAAGATGAAGTACAATAAAAAAATCATTGTGAAAAACGGTACGGAAGTTACCCTCCGAAACGGGGAACCGACGGACGGCAAAGCCTTACTGGAAATTTTTCGTCTCACGCATGAGGAGACGGATTATCTGCTGTCTTATCCGGAGGAGAGTTTCGCCACAGAGGAAAAAGAAAGTCTCTACCTTGCACGCAAGGCCGATAGCCCGCGGGAAGTGGAATTATTCGCTTCGGTCAATGGCCGGATTGTCGGCATTGCCGGGGTCGATGCCGTCGGGGAAAAAGCAAAAGTCCGGCATCGTGCCGAATTCGGCATCAGTGTCATTCGGGAATACTGGGGGCTCGGTATCGGAAGGGCTCTGGCGGAAGCATGCATCGAATGCGCAAGAAGTGCCGGATTCCTGCAATTGGAGTTGATCGTAGTGGCGGATAACGCCCGGGCGCTGGCATTGTATCGGAGTTTGGGCTACGTCGAATACGGCAGAAATCCGAAAGGTTTTCGTTCCCGCACGTCCGGCTTCCAGGAAGTCGTTCTGATGCGGTTAGAATTGTAATGCCCGGTATCGTTCGGCGTTAAAAACAAAAAACGTCGTCAATCTGCCCGATCGGCAGAAGGGGGAAAGAGCAGGGCTCCGTCCGGTTCGTCGTTTTTCGGCAGACCCGAACGGAAAGTGCCTCAGAGGAGAAAGGAGGGTATCGCATGAGCGATCTCAAAAACGATATTATAAAAATAGACCATCTGAACAAAAGTTTCGGAAGCGTCAGGGCCGTTCAGGATTTAAGTTTTCGCGTAAAGGAGGGGGAGTTGTTCGCCTTCCTCGGGGTAAACGGTGCGGGGAAATCCACTACCATCAACATTCTGTGCGGGCAACTCTCCAAGGACGGTGGAACCATCGAAATCGACGGAACCGATCCGGATCGGGATCCGGACCGCATCAAGCGGGATTTGGGCGTCGTTTTTCAGAATTCCGTGCTGGACGGGGCTCTGAGCGTGCGGGATAATCTGCAAAGCAGAGCGGCATTGTACGGCATAACGGGGGCAGAGTTTACCCGGCGCCTGGCGGAATTGGCAGAACTTTTGAATTTCGAAAACATCCTGAATCGCCCCGTCGGGAAACTTTCGGGCGGGCAGCGCAGACGCATCGATATTGCACGAGCATTGTTCCATCACCCCAAAATTCTGATTTTCGACGAACCCACCACCGGGCTGGATCCGCAAACAAGGCAGCTGCTGTGGAACGTCGTTACCGACCTTCGGCGAAAAGAAGGGCTGACGGTGTTTCTGACCACACACTATATGGAGGAAGCAGCGGATGCCGACTACGTAGTGATTCTGGACAGCGGCAGAATCGTAGGGGAAGGCACGCCGCTGGAGTTAAAAAACGCCTATGCCGGGGATTACGTAACGCTCTACGGTGTGACAGAATCGGTGGTGAAAGGCCTCGGTCTTGCCGCCTCTCCCGTGCGGGACGGCTGGCGGATGGAAGTTTCGAGCACCAAAGAAGCCACCGGCCTGATTTTGAAAAATCCGGAGATTTTCACGGATTATGAAATCACAAAGGGCAAGATGGACGACGTATTTCTGGCTGTCACAGGGAAAAAACTGAACGGAGGCGAAGAAAAATGACCGGACTCTGGGCGCTGATCAAGCGCAATTGCAAATTGTTTTTTAAAGATAAGGGAATGTTTCTGGCTTCCCTCATTGCACCGTTTATTCTGTTGGTGCTGTATGCAACGTTTTTGGCCAAAATCTATCGGGATTCGTTCACTTCCGCCATGCCGGACGGGTTCACGGTGGAAGAAGCGCTGATCAACGCAACGGTAGGCGGACAATTGGTTTCTTCGCTGATGGCAGTTTGCTGCGTCACGGTGGCCTGCTTCACCAACCTTCTGATGGTGCAGGATCGCAGCAGCGGCGCCGTGCGGGATCTCACCATGGCCCCGTTGAAACAATCCACGCTGGCGCTTAGTTATTTTGTGGCTAGCGCACTGTCTACCTTGTTGGTATGCTTTGCGGCCCTTGGCATTTGCCTGGTGTATCTGGCTGTCACCGGCTGGTATTTAACTTTTGCGGACGTGCTGTTGATGTGTCTGGACGTTGTGATTCTCGTGTTGTTCGGCACGGCTTTGTCCTCCCTCATCAATTGTAACCTCTCCACCGGCGGGCAGGCTTCCGCCGTCGGCACGATCGTCGGTACGAGCTACGGCTTTATCTGCGGGGCATATATGCCGATTTCCAATTTCGGCGCAGGCCTGCAAAAGGTATTGTCGTTTTTCCCCGGCACGTATGGAACGTCCCTGTTTCATAATCATGCCTTAAACGGAGTCTATGCGGAAATGACCCGCATCGGGTTTCCGTCAGAGGTGATAGAGGGAATTAAGGATTCGATCGATTGCAATCTCTATTTTTTCGGTACCAAAGTCAGCATCGGCGCGATGTACGTCGTGATGATCGTTACCGTTGCCTTGCTGGTCGGCGGGTATATTTTGTTGAATCGATTCCGCAAAAAGGTGTAACATGAAACGTCAAACCCAAATTATCGTTTTTCTATTGTCTGCAGCGGTGGTGTTGTCGTGTGTAGCGCTCGGCGTGTTTTTCTCGGTGCGGAATCGGGAAGAATTCACGGGGAACCGCATCAAAAACAGCGATTGCTACCGGTTGGAGATTCTGTATATGAACGGCAGCGATCGTCATACCTTGCAGTTCGAAGCGGGTGACACCCTGCAAGTTCATTTTCAAACGGAAGAGGGCACCCTTACCCTGGAAATCCAATCCCCAAGCGGCACACCGATTTATACGGGCAACGGCCGCGGCGTGGCAGACTTCACGTTAAATATTTCCGAAAGCGGAACCTACACCGTTCTGGTGCAGGCTCGGCAGGCAAAGGGGCAGATTTCCCTTCAGCGGGGATAATCCGTCCTACCGTTTTTTGTAAATAGCCAAACGAATACGCCAATGCGGGCGGGCCCCATAAAAATTCGTTTCCGCTTTCAAACCCTGTCGAAAAATCGATCCAAAAAGGTCGGCGATGATAAACACATCGCCGACCTTTTTTAAGATCGGAATTTTGCTTGATTAGCGGAATTTTTGTTTTTGTACAGAAAAGAGGAAGGAGCGGGGCAAAAAGAAAGGGTACGGCACGTCTTCTCTGTTCAAGGTTTGGCTTTGCTGTCGTTTTTCGGGGAGGGGAAAGCCTCCGGTTCCGTTATATCTTCTTTTTTTCTTTTTCGACGAGGGTTTCCTGCACGGCACAATACTTATCCGCAAAATACAAAATACGGCTTTCCCGGTAGAGGGGCAGTACAAACCCCAGCGGAAACATATGAGAACGTATCATATTGCGTTCTATTTTGTTCAGCGTAAAGTCTCGTTCGGCATTTTTCAGCGCTGTTTTTGCGTGATGAATTCCGTGCAGGCGATGGGAGGGGTCAGCCACATGCCAGTCGTACAGAAAGTAATCGTGCAGCAGCGCCCCGCGCACCAGGGAGCGCAAATCCACTTTTTTGTTTTGCGCCTTCAGCACACACCGCACCGCAACGGAAAAACAATGTTGGTACACGCTTACGTCTCCGTGCTGAATAAAATGCTTGGATTTCTGCATTCCTTCGGAAGAAAGAATGTCTCCGCCCAACTCCCATACGGTCTGTTCCGCTTTTTGTATTTGTTCCGTCGTGTATTGTTTCGATTTTTTTGTCATATCGGTTTAAAAAAGCGCAAAACGTTGCGCAGAGTCGCTTCTGCAACCATTATACAACGAGAAAAGCGAAAGCGCAATTCTTTCCAGGGAAAAGAACTTCTTCTGAAATTTGCCTTGTTTTTTGCTCTTGGGAGGAATCGGCTGTAGACAGAGCAAAAGCGGGGAGAAGAGACCTTGAAAGAATCTGCCATCTCGCCATATGGGACGTGCCATATTGGAACGTTAAGATTTTGTGCTTCCTCTCCGGAAAAGAAAAATACGGAAGCCGAACAACTTCATCGGCTTCCGTAAAATTTGCTTTATTTTCCGTCCCTTCGGGGCGCCCGCGTCTTGCAGAAAGCAAAGCGGTGCTTTTTCCCGAATCACAAACGGCTCTCCGCCGTTCGATTGGTTTCGTAACTGCCCGAGGGGCGCGTTGTAAGGGGGTGCTTCCTTATGCTTGCGGCTTGTCGTAAACCACGTGCACCGAAATGTAGCTTGCGCCTTCGGTAGCACACTGACTCAAAATATTTGCCGCCGTGTAGGCTACTTCTGCGGTGTCGTCATAGGCGTATTCCAGTACCCAGCGCAGCGGCGCGGGGCTTTTCGATTGCGTGGAGGTGACGGCAGCGGTTACTTTCGGCGTTTTCATATCCAACAATTCCTGCGTCAGTTGATCCAGATAGATTTTGTAAGTGACGGACGTTTCGTTGTTCACAATGTCTTTGCCCTGTGCACCGGAGGCAATAAACGCCTGGGTAAACTGATATCCGTTTTCGATATCTTCGTAGTCGATGACGTAGTTGAGGTACACTACCGGGCGCATCGTCCATTTTGCCGCTACGTTAAAATAGGCATTTGCGGGGTCTGCCGCCAATTTCGAGGCAAGCAAGGCCGGGCTAAATTCTTCCTGCAGTTTGCCGTCCCGATAGAAATACCATCCTTCAAAAATGTAGTCCTGCGTCAGGTTAAAACTGCTTTGATTGGGGAACCGGCTCTGAATGGCCGCATACTCTTCCGGTTTGAACACGAAAGAGGAGGTTACCCCGTCCCGATAGGTTTCCGTTTCGCTGTTTTCCATAAAGTTCAGCACGATGTTTCCTGCGTCAATCCATTTTGCGTAGATGGTGGCGCTGCCGACGTTTTCGTCCGCAGTGATTGCTTCCCAGTTTTTACGGCACCAGTAGTTTTTCAGCAGGGGATCCGCTTCGTTCTTTTCTTTGAAGTACCACCCTGCAAACACTTTGCCTTTCGGCGCTACGATGTCGTTGCCGTCCGGTAAAGATAAAGTGTCGTTAAACAGACGGCTGACGCCTTTGGAGTAGTTCGTTTTGGTGGAATCGAATCCGTTTTCGGAGGCAAACTCTTCTGTGTATTCTCCGCCGTTCAGGTTGATATGCACAAAGAATATGCCATTGCAGGCACTGAAGGCCATAACAAAAACGACGAGCAAAGTAGTCAGCAAAAGTGCATGCCAAATGTTTTTCGTTTTCATAATTTCTCCTTATGATAGCAGGCGTAAAATCTCCCTGCCAATATAATTGTCATAATACGAGCAAAAAAGCTTGCTTGCAAGGGCTTTTTCGCGACGATTTCAACAGAAACGGGCGGGTTTGCGAAGGCGAAGCCGCGGGCAACGGAAGTTGCAGACAAAGGTTTTGTCCCGTTTCGATGTTATTATAGCATATTTACAATAAAAATGCAATGTGATTTTGAAGAAGGCTCAAGAACCGTGTTTCCGGGCGGATTGCCGCCGGGAAAAGAAAGGAGACGCAGTAAAAAACGCCGCTTCGAAAAAAGTCTTTTCCGAAGCGGCGCTGATTGTGCGGTATAATAACTGGTTCAGTCGGTTGCGTCTCTTGCAAACAATCCGTACTTGTCCCGCACGCGGTTGAGTTTCTCCAAAAACGGACGGGTCAGAAACAAAAGGAAGACGACGTTGGAGACGGCATAGGTAGCCATAAACGGCAAACTGGAGACAATAGCCCCCCAGTAACGTGCCCAGTTCCACGTCCCGTCCAGATTCAGCACCGTCCAGACGTCCATCAGAACGGAAAAAGCAACGCCGCCGATAATGCCGATGAGCACCAGCATAAGAGGCGAAGGCTTTTTCCCGCGGGGGAACAATAAGCCGGCAATCAGGCCGATAAAGCCCCAAACGAACATCTGAAAAGGCGTCCACGGGCCTTGTCCGTAAAAAATATTGGAAACGATGGCAGAAAGGGCCCCGGTCAAAAACCCTGCCTGCATGCCGTAAGCGATGGCGGTAATCACAACAATTGCCGTCACCGGCTTGAACCCGGGGATCGGGGCAAAAATCAGGCGTCCCGTCACGGAGATAGCCGTCATCACCGCAATCACCACCAGTTCACGCGCCCCCGTTTTGCCCTTCTCAAAACCGATGAAGAAGGGGACGCACGCAAGAAAGGCAATGATCATGGAAATGATGTTGTACTTTCGGTCGTTGAACAGTTTGACTCCGATGAATACCGTCAAAGGAATCAATACCAGATAAACGATCAGCGAAACCACGGTGCGCCAACGCTTGGGCGACGTGCTTTTTTGCGCTTCCGCATGAGGCTCGTCCGAAACTTTCGGCACGGGTTCTGCAATGTATAAACGGTTTTTATCCATGCGTTGCCTCCGGCTCGGTCGGTTTCACGCCGTTTTTTTCGCAAAGGCTCACTACCATATCCACCGTAACGGCGTTGCGATACAATCCGCGGGAAATACGGCTCGCCGCCGTGGTGTAGTAGCTGTTGGAGGAAAAGAATTCCACAGGGTTGGCAACGGAAACGACCTGTCCGTCAAAGAACATGGCACAGCGATCCGCATGCTCTGCCGCAAACTCGATGTCGTGCGTTACCAGAATCACGGTGATGCCCTGTGCTTTCAGCCGGTAGAGGATGTCCGCCAATACCGCTTTGGAATAGGCGTCGATCCCTTTGGTCGGTTCGTCCAGCAGGATGATTTTCGGCTCCATCAAAAGAATTTTGGCAAAGGCGGCTTTTTGTTGTTCCCCGCCGCTCAGGTCATAGGGGTGCGAATCCAACAGATGTCCGATTTGCAGTTCTTGCACTACCGCATCGACTTTCGCTTTGCACTCTGCACCGTAACCCATCAGTTTAGCCGTTTCCGTCAGGTCGTCCCTCACGGTGTTTTTCACAAACAAGGATTGCGGGTTTTGCGGCAGTGCCGCCAGGTTATGGCGATAGAGGGAATTGCCGGAATACTCTTTCAGTTTTTTGCCCCAAATACGCAGTTTTCCGCGATACAGTTTGTTCAAACCGCTGATGACGCCGAGCGTAGTGGTTTTTCCCGCGCCGTTCCCGCCGAGAATGCAATAGATTTCGTTTTTGTATACTTTCATGCTCAGCCCGTTCAGTACGTCCGGCAGATCCTTGCCGTAGCGGAAGTAACCTTCGTCTATTTCGATGGCAATTTCTTTGGGGGCAGGATCTTCTGGCAGAATACCGAAGCGGTCGTAAGTATTGTCAAAGTGCGTCTCCAAAAAGGTGCGGCCTTCCCGCACCGTAAGGGGACATTCGTCTTTGACGTTCAGTTTTTGATAAATACGTATGGCAGAGGGCAGCCCCAGCAGCATTTTGTGCTGCGGATCGGTTTCCTTCAGGCGATTTCCGATGTTTTTGGGCGTGTCTACCATCAGAATGCCGGCGCGGTTCATCAACACCACTTTGTGCGCAATGGGAAACACTTCTTCCAGACGATGCTCCACCAAAAGAATCGTAACGCCCAGTTCCTGATTGATCTTGCGCAGCGTTGCGATAAAATCCGTTGCGGCAATGGGGTCCAGTTGGCTGGTCGGTTCGTCCAGCACCAGGATTTTCGGCTGCATCACCATAACGGAAGCGAGGTTTAAAAGTTGTTTCTGCCCGCCGGAAAGATCGCTCGTTGCACGGTGGTACCA